>JAQUQD010000005.1 GCA_028716265.1 Bacteroidales bacterium
GATCTGTTGTAACCGTCACCATAAAAACATTTGATGTGGCTGCAGCCGACTGTCGGTAAAAATGTCTTCACCTTGAGATAAAGGCTTTTGATGCGTTCAATGGAATAAACCCGGGCACCCATCTGTGCCAGGATACACGCCTGGTATCCTGAACCAGTTCCGATTTCCAGGATCTTGTCGCCTTTTCTTACATCCAGCAGTTCGGTCTGGAATGCCACCGTATAGGGCTGGGAGATGGTCTGCCCGGCACCGATGGGGAAAGGCTTGTCATCATAGGCGAAGGAATGGAAAGATGAATCGAAGAAGAAATGGCGGGGGACAGATTCCATGGCCTGCAAGACCCTTTCATCGCGGATGCCCTTGCGCCGTAGCTGATCGATCAGTTGTTTGCGAAGTCCCTTGTGCTTGAAGGAATCAATCATAACAAGGCGGGATTGACATTTTTTGAGCGAATTTACTAATTTCAAGCGGCAAAAAAGTACATTTGTAAAAAATTGTACACATGCTGAAGATAGGAGTGCTGGGTGCAGG
The DNA here is from genome assembly GCA_028716265.1 of Bacteroidales bacterium. Taxonomy (GTDB): domain Bacteria; phylum Bacteroidota; class Bacteroidia; order Bacteroidales; family JAGONC01; genus JAGONC01. The sequence goes on from JAQUQD010000005.1 coordinate 532, forward strand.
TCACCTGGGAAGGATCCACATACAATGTATCCGGGGGATCGAACAGTATGAGCTGCTGGGATTCTACGACCCGGATGAGTCCAATGCCCAACAGGTAGCGGAAGAGTTCCAAACCGAGCCCTACTCTTCGCTGGAGGATCTTATCAACCAATCGGATGTGGTGGATATCGTCACTCCGACCGTCAGTCACTTCGACTGTGCCTCCAGGGCCTTGAAGCAGTCGAAGCATGTATTCATTGAAAAGCCGGTGGTTGCCACCCCGCATGAGGCCATGGAACTCATCAAGATTGCTCAGGAGGCCAATGCCAAGGTTCAGGTAGGGCATGTCGAGCGTTTTAATCCTGCTTTTCTCGCAGCCCGGCCGTATATCCAGAATCCCATGTTCATCGAAACACACCGTCTTGCCCCTTTCAATCCCAGGGGGACGGATGTGCCGGTGGTCCTTGACCTGATGATCCATGACATCGATATTGTGCTCAGCGTGGTACGGTCGAATGTGCGAAAGATCAATGCCAGCGGCGTCCCGATCCTCAGTGATACGCCTGACATTGCCAATGCCCGCCTGGAATTCGACAACGGATGTGTCGCTAACCTGACGGCCAGTAGGATCTCCATGAAAATGATGCGAAAATCCAGGTTCTTCCAGCGCGATGCATACATTGCCGTCGACTTTCTGGATAAAACCCTGGAAATCATCCGGATGCGTGACCTGGATCCCGGCAACGCCAATCCTTTCTCCATGGTCGTTGACCTGGGCCCGGATCGTGCTGCCCGGGAGCTGCTGATCGAAAAACCCCCGGTCCAGCCCGTCAACGCCATCCAGCACGAACTTGAGCTGTTCGCTGCATCGATCCTCTGTGATACGAATCCTCCCGTGACCATCTTCGATGGGTATAACGCACTCGAGATCGCTTACCGAATCATCGAAAAGATCAACCATTCCTCTCTTGGCCTATGAAGCTGACACGAAAGGCAATCGCCCTGGCTCTGGAAATGCCGGCCGTGTCGGCTGCAATCGCCGTGATGCTACTGGTCGCTTCCTGCGAGAGGAACGACGAACACCTCATCCCGTGCAACATACGGGTGGATGATGTGGAGCTGGTGTCAAACCCCTCCATTCAGCACCTCGAAGGCTCCCTTTCCCACCAGATCACCGATGTCTGGATCTATGTGGAGGATGCTTCCAAACAGGAATTCATCGGGGTCTATGAGCTCCCCGTCACATTCCCGGTGTTGAAAGAAGGCGTCTTTACCCTCCGCATCAAACCGGGAATCAAGATCAACGGGATAGCGGAGACCAGAGGAGAATACCCGTTTTATGACAGCTATGACGTACAGTTCGATTTTATAAGGGATACAGTACTGGATGCTCATCCCAGATTCATGTATGCCGATTTCTGTGAGTTCGTATGGTCGGAGGATTTTGAGGATGCTGTGGTTTCTATGAAAAAATCCAGCCGGAGCGACACTTCCGTTATGATCACAGCTTCCGACGGTGAAGTATTCGAAGGAGAATACTCGGGAAAAATATCCCTGGATGCCGAGCGGTTCTTTTTCGAAAGTTTTTCATCAGAAACATTCGATCTGCCCGGCCAGGGTACTGAAGTATTCCTGGAAATGAACTTTATGACCAATACAGAAGTGACGGTCGGTTTGATGGTCAACTTCCTGACGGAATCCACCCTGGCCCCGGTGGTCATCCTCAACGAAACCAATGAGTGGAAAAAAATCTACGTAAGCCTGAAAAATGTGGTCAGCACGTACACAACGGCTATCAGTTTCAACGTTTTCCTTGCTGCGACCAAACCCGGAGATATGTTGGAATCACGAATACTGATCGATAACCTGAAATTGATCCATAAATAGAGAAGAAGATGAAAAAAAAGTGGCAGGTAGCCAAATACGTTATTGCGGATTTCATTTCGGCGGTGCTGGCCTGGAGTCTGTTCTTTATTTACCGGAAATATTCAGTTCATCCAGGTATATTCAAAGAACCTGACCTGATCTTCTCTGATCCCAACTTTTATCTTGGTATCGTTATCATCCCATCTTTCTGGCTTATCCTGTATATCCTCAGCGGCGCCTACAAGGATGTTTACCGCAAGTCGCGCCTTCGTGAGCTGGGACAGACCTTGCTGGTGACCCTTTTTGGGGCTATTTTTATTTTCTTCGCTCTTGTACTGGATGATGTGGTCATCTCCTACCGTACGTATTACCAATCCTTCATAGTGCTCTATGGACTGCATTTCTCACTTACCTACTTCTTCCGGCTTATCCTGACGACTATCACGGTGAGGAGGATCCATCAGAAAAAGATCGGGTTCAGCACCATCATCATCGGAAGCCGGAAAAATGCAGTGGATATTTACCATGATGTGGAAAACCAGGTGAAATCGAGCGGTAACAGGTTCATCGGATTTGTCCGTATTTCGCCGGACAAACCCGATCAACTGGCATCACGTCTGCCTTGCCTGGGAAGTGTTGACGACCTGAAGAAGGTTATTCGGCAACATCAGGTGGAGGAGGTGATCATTGCCAACGAGCGGACGGAGAAGGATCGTGTTGACGATATCATTTCCGAGTTGGAAGAGACCGGCGTGGTCATCAAGATCATCCCTGACATGAGGGATATCCTGATGGGATTCGTGAAGACCTCTGCCATCTTCGGAGCGCCTCTGATCCATGTCACCACCGAGCTGATGCCCGCATGGCAGCAGTCTGTCAAGCGGCTCATCGATATTGTGGTGGCTCTGATCGCCATGGTTCTCCTCATCCCTCTTTATGTTTTCACGGCAGTCGGTGTCCGGTTTTCCTCCCCTGGCCGCATCATTTATTCACAGGAGAGGATCGGTTTGCATGGGAAGCCTTTTCTGATGCACAAGTTCCGCTCAATGTACCGGGATGCAGAGCGGGGTACACCGATGCTTTCCTCCAAATCCGATCCCAGGATCACTCCCTTCGGTAAGTTCATCAGGAAAGTCAGGCTGGATGAGATCCCACAGTTCTACTCCGTGCTCATCGGCGACATGAGCCTTGTGGGGCCGCGGCCTGAACGGCAGTACTTCATCGATCAGATCGTGAAGCGGGCACCCCATTACAAGCTGCTGCAGAAGGTCAAGCCCGGAATCACTTCCTGGGGACAGGTCAAGTATGGCTATGCGGAGAATGTCGACCAGATGATCGAACGCCTGAAGTACGATATCCTGTACATCGAGAACATGTCGATTGCAATGGATATCAAGATCCTTATCTATACGGTGATGATCGTCATTCAGGGAAGGGGAAAGTAATTTACAGCATACCGCGCTCAATAAGGCTCACGATTTCCTCGATGTCCTTATCGGTGCCCATCGGATCATATTCCGATTTGAGGTTCATGCCAAAGATGCGTGCGAACGATTGCCAGAAGAATGCCCGGAACTCACCACGCAGATCCTGAATCAGTTCGTAGCTGCAATGGCCTGTCTCACGGTCGACCAGCTTGATGAGGATCTTGCCCTGTGAGATGGTAAGCTTTTCAAGGTCTGCCTTGTATTGTTTCATCAGATCGTCTTCCGCCTGCTGCATGATCTCCTTGACCTGTTTCTCGTCGGAAGCAGCTGCCAGGACAATGCTGTATTCGTTGAGCTTTTCGCCCGCCAGACGTGCATAGGGGTAGACCTTGCGGATATTGCGAACCAGCTTTTCGTGTTTTCGTCCGAAGGCATAATCTCCATAGATGAACACAGTCGGCAGATTCATCACAACGATGGTGTCGCCGTTTTCGACAGTGGCCCGGGCGATGAGCCGTATGGGTTCCTGTGCGGAAAGGCTAGTTGTGATGATCATCAAAAGAACCGGAAAGAATGCTTTCTTCATTTTACTCAGGGAAAAAAACAGCCGTGGCTTTGCAATTTTTATGCCACTTTCAGTCGGGAGAGATTGGTCTTCCGGAGCTTTTCTTCAGCATATGCTGTCGTGACATGGAGTTCCCGGATTGATTTATCGGACGGCAGTTCGAACATGGCATCGGTCATGATCGCTTCGAGGATGGAGCGCAATCCCCTGGCACCCAGCCTGAACTCGACGGATTTATCGACAATGAAGTCCAGGGCCGCTTCTTCAAAGGTTAGCCTGATATGGTCCATCTCGAACAGTTTGACAAACTGTTTGATGATAGCGTTTTTCGGTTCGATCAGGATGCGGCGCAACGCCTCCCGGTCGAGGGGATTCAGATAGGTGATCACGGGCAGTCGTCCTACGATCTCCGGGATCAGTCCAAAGCTTTTCAGGTCGGGCGGTGCGATGTACTGAAGGATGTTTTCCCGGTCGATGCTTTCTTTTTCCTTGTTGACAGTATATCCGATCAGGTTGGTTTGCAGCCGGGATGCGATCTTTTTGTCGATACCGTCGAATGCTCCGCCGGCAATGAACAGGATGTTCTGGGTGTTGACCTGGATCATTTTCTGTTCGGGGTGTTTGCGTCCCCCCTGTGGCGGGACGTTGACGATGGATCCTTCCAGAAGTTTGAGCAGTGCCTGCTGCACACCCTCTCCTGACACGTCGCGGGTGATGGAGGGATTGTCGCTCTTGCGGGCGATCTTGTCGATCTCGTCGATGAAAACGATGCCCCGCTCAGCGGCAGCGACGTTGTAGTCCGCCGCCTGAAGAAGCCTTGTCAGAATACTTTCCACATCCTCGCCCACATACCCGGCTTCAGTAAACACGGTGGCATCCGCTATACAAAAAGGTACGCGCAACAGGCGGGCGATGGTGCGGGCAAGCAATGTTTTACCGGTCCCGGTCTCCCCGACAAGGATGATGTTGGATTTCTCGATCTCAACATCACTTTGCTCCTTGCCGCTCCAGGGCTGCATGATCCTCTTGTAATGATTGTAAACAGCGACGGAGATCACTTTTTTTGCCTCCTCCTGGCCAATGACGTACAGATCCAGATACGCCTTGATCTCGGCCGGTTTATGGACCTCCAGCGTAGAGAGATGATCCTGGCTCCGGCTGGTCATCTCTTCCTGAATGATGCTCTGGGCCTGCGCAACACAATAATCGCAGATGTGCGCGTCAAGTCCGGCGATCAGCATGTTGGTCTCACGCTTGGGCCTGCCGCAGAATGAGCATTTTTCGTAATCTTTTGCCATGATCCTTCTTACGTAAAAAAAGAACACAGGGTTCTCAAAATCCTCAGCTCTTGTTTTTTATAAGTACTTCGTCGATCATTCCATAATCCCTGGCTTCTTCTGCCGTCATCCAGTAGTCCCTGTCTGAATCCTTCCATATTTTCTTATAGGTCTGGTTGGCATGCAGGGCAATGATCTCGTAGAGCTCCTTTTTGATCTTTTGTATTTCCCGCGCAGTGATCTCTATATCGGATGCCTGTCCCTGTGCGCCGCCCATGGGTTGATGGATCAGGATACGCGCATGCTTCAGGGCGGTGCGCTTGCCCTTTGTGCCGGCACACAGCAGGATGGCACCCATGGAAGCAGCCATGCCCGTGCAAATCGTGGCAATGTCAGGGGCAATGTACTGCATGGTGTCGTAAATACCCAAACCGGCATAAACCTGCCCCCCCGGCGTGTTGAGATAGATCTGGATGTCCTTGCGCGAATCGACAGATTCCAAAAATAACAGCTGGGCCTGAATGATGTTGGCAACATAGTCGTCGATCGGTACACCAAGGAAGATGATCCTGTCCATCATTAGACGTGAAAAAACGTCCATCGTCGCAATATTCAGCTGACGCTCTTCAATGATGGTGGGGGAGATGTAATTTCCTATTGTTGATGTAAATTTGTCAAGCGTAAGACTATTGATCCTCTTGTGTTTGATGGCATATTTTTTGAATTCCTCACTATTTGCTCTGTCCATGGTATTTAGTTTGTTTCTGTGGATAAACGAATGAAATCTTGAAGGGATACTTCCTGATGGGTTACCTTCAGTTTGCTCTTGAACAGCTCCCTGAGCTTTATGTCGAACAGATGGTCGTTGATCTTGCGAATTTCCTCCTCGTTCTTCATCACATGATCGATCAGGGAGTCATACATCGTTGAATCTTTATCTTCCTCACCCGCAGCATGTTCATGATCATGATTGTGTTCATGATCGTGTTCATGGTCATGTTCGTGTTCATGGTCCTGTTCATGGTCATGATCGTGGTCATGGGCTGCAGGTTCGCTGCCAAACCTGTTCTTGAAATATCCCCGGATATAGCTTCGTATTTCTTCTTCCGCGATCCCGACCTGGTAGTCCTTGATCAGCTTGTTTTCGAGCAGTTGCCATTTCAGGCTTCTGGCGTACCGATCGTAATCTTTTTCGATGCTTTCCCGCTCATCCTTGTTTTCGTTGACCTCCAAGAGGTAGCGTTTCAGGAATGCATCCGGCAGGTCGATATTCGCTTTCCCGATCAGGATCTTACTGACCGTATTCATGAATTGCCGGTCGCAGTCTGGGATCATCGACCCGGCAATGTCCTTTCTTATCAGTTCACGGAATTCGCTCTCGGTGGTGATCTTTTCGGAAGGATAGAGTCGCCTGTAAAGTTCCTCGTCCATCTGCGCGGGTTCGATACGCTGGATCTGCCCGATCGTGAACCGGAAGTTGGATGTAAGGATCTCAGCATGTTCTTTTTTGATCCCGAGCATCTGCGCGGTTTCATTGGCATTGCCCGTGGTTGTCAGAGGGTTGAAGACGACTATATCACCTTTTGCTTTTCCAATGAATTGCTCCCGTACCTGATCGTCTTTGAGGTAATTCAACGCAATAGTGGTTTGCCTCGATATCCCGCCAGTATTCGGCTCCCCTGTATTATCCAGTTCGGTGATCTCTCCGGTCATGGTCGCTCCGTTCTCCACAACATCGGTATCCACCATTTTCCCATTCCGGTGGAGAATGTCTTTCAAGGAATCCTCCAGCATGGTATCATCCACAGCGATGGTATAGTAGGGTGTTTCAATCCGGTCATCGAGTACCAGATCGATCCGTGGACTCAGGCCGATGTCGAAATAGAAATCGAAAGCAGTCTGACTCTCGAAATCGATGCGCTCGTTGTGTTCCTCGTTGGGCAAGGGCTGTCCGAGGATCTCCAGCTGGTTTTCTTTGATATAGTTTTCCAGCGATTCGGATATCAGCTTCTGGATCTCATCCGCCATCACAGCTTTGCCGTACATGCGCCGGATCATTCCAAAAGGTACCATTCCAGGCCTGAAACCAGGCAAGGTTGCTTTCCTGCGATGATCACGAAGGATCTTCTCCACTTTTTCCTGGTAATCGCATTCTTCAACGTTAATCCGGATGGTGGCAGTCAGCTGTCCGGTGGATTCATGGGTTATGTTCATTGGATGCTTTTTGCGAATATTGTTTCATGTTGCAGGTTGCAGGTTAGGTTTGAAGTTGAAAATAATAACCTAAAACTTGTAACCTGTAACCTGCAACCTTTTCCCCTGTGCGGATGAAGGGACTCGAACCCCCACGCCTTGCGGCACCAGATCCTAAGTCTGACGCGTCTGCCAGTTCCGCCACATCCGCATATGGATCACGCCGTGTTTTCGAGCTGCAAAATTAACATTTTTTTCTTTACTGTCAACCGGAACACAGGGTATTCGGGCCTTTTTTGAACGATTAACATTTCTATAACAACATTTTTGACGCTTAACTGTTATATTTGCAGCGATTTTCACATGAAGGAATTTATACGAAATAGCATCCTGGCACTGGTGACGGGTTTATTGGTGATCTCTGTCAGCGGCGTCAACATCTTCATTCATCATTGTTCTTGTAAAGATCTGAAGTATGCAACAGCAATCCCTTCTTCTACCTGCTGCGATCACAGAGAAGACCTGTCCGGGTGCTGCACTACCCGGCCTCCTGAACCGTCGTGCTGCAGCAAAACGGAGAACAGCAGCCCTAATACAACCCATATCAGCAAAACCAAATGCTGCACGAAAGAACACTATTTCGTCAAGCTGGTCACTGACCTTGATCAACAGATCAAAAAGGATCACATCCGGCTTTTTGTGTTCGCTGTACCTGATGCCAGACCGGATGTTCCTTCACATTCTCTGATTTCAGGCAAACCATTCCAATACGATTCATCCCCGCCCATCCCTTTGAGCGGCAGAGAACTGCTGGATCTTCTCCACCAGCGCCGCCTCGATTGCTAAGTCGGCAATGGGCAGTCAGCAGTCGGCTGTCAGCAGTCAGCAATCGGTAATCAGCAATCGACATTCGACGATTGCCAACTGCCAACTGCTGACTGCTATCTGCCCGCCCCCGGACAAATATCCCCAATTATCAATCATCAATCGTCAATCACTTTGTGCCTTTGTGCCTTATTTATAAACCAATGAAACAACTCATCTTATCTCTTCTGTTATTGATCATCATGTCGTTTGCAGGCAGTGCCCAGAAGCTGTCGGGTACCGTTTACGGGATGCAGGACGACAAAAAGAACCCTCTTCCGGGTGCCAACGTGTACTGGCTGGAGAACATGACGGGTATCGCCACCGACCTGCAGGGCAGGTTCGAGATCCAGGCACCTGTACAGGATAGCAGTAAGCTGGTAATCAGTTTTGTAGGTTATCAAAATGACACCCTTTCCATTTTGCCAGGGCAAAAGGAGGTGGAAGTTGTTCTGGCTGCGGTCGCAAACCTGGCAGAAACCGTCATCACCGGCTGGCAACCCGACCGTTTCGTCTCACGAATGAATCCCATTTCCACGGAGGTCATCACGTCTAAAGAATTGCTAAAAGCAGCCTGCTGCAACCTTTCTGAGAGTTTTGAGACTAATGCCTCCGTGGATGTGAATTATGCGGACGCTGTCTCCGGAGCCAAAACGATCCAGCTGCTTGGACTGGCAGGTACTTATACCCAGATGATGTCGGAAAACTTTCCGAACCTACGGGGACTGGCGTCAACCTATGGACTGAGCTACGTCCCCGGTCCCTGGATGGAATCCATTCAGGTCTCAAAAGGAGCTTCCTCGGTCATGAACGGCTTCGAGTCCATCACCGGACAGATCAACGTAGAGTATAAAAAACCGTCGAACAGCGAAAAATTTTATCTTAACGTGTTCGGTGACCACATGGGCAGGGTGGAGGCCAACGCCAACGGAGCGGTGAAGGTAAGCGACCACTGGAGCACAGCTCTTTTCGGACACTACGACGAGCGGTTCATCCGGGAGGATATGAACCATGATTCCTTCATGGACCAGCCGCTGGTGAGACAGATCAGCTTTTTCAATAGGTGGGAATACCAAGGACATAAACCATGGCATATACAGTTTGGAGGTAAAGTACTGGACGAGGAGAGGATCAGTGGTCAGATGGACTTTGATCCCAGTCTTAGCCATGAGGAACAGCCGGATATTTATGGGATCCGAATCGATACGCGCCGCTATGAAGCGTTTGCGAAGATCGGGAGGGTGTTTGAACAGCGTCACGAAACCAGTTTCGGGTTCATCAACAGCTTCTCGTACCATGACCAGCAAAACCTTTTTGGAATGAATGAATATACGGGTAACCAGGTAAGCTGGCACACAAATTTTATTTTCAGCACCTTTATCCGCACACATGATCACAGGATCAATGCAGGATGGAGCCTGAATTACGATGATTACGATGAGATGTTCAACGACAGTACTTTCCTTTCCAAAGAAACGGTTCCTGGGATCTTTGCGGAATACACGTTTACAATACCTGAAAAAATGACGGTGCTCGCAGGAGCACGCCTGGATCACCACTCCCAGTTTGGTACATTCCTTACCCCGCGGCTGCATATCAAATACCATCCGGATGAGCATACAACGCTTCGCCTTTCAGCGGGAAAGGGATCGCGTACAGCCCATATCTTCCCGGAAAACATGGCCATCCTGGTCTCATCCCGTCAGGTGGTGATCCGCGAAGCCCTGGACCGGGAAGTTGCATGGAATTTCGGATTATCAGCCACCCGCCACATTGAAGTGGGAAAACGGGAGTTGTCCCTTAGTGTGGATTACTACCGCACGGAATTCACCAACCAGGTGATCATGGATATGGACACCGATCAGCAGCATATCTTCTTTTATAACCTGAAAGGGAAATCCTATTCCAACAGCTTCCAGGCTGAAGTTTCAGCCAATCCTGTCGACAGGCTCGATCTTGTTATTGCTTTCCGGTTGAACGATGTGAAAGCGACCTACGACGGGGAACTCATGCGCAAGCCATTGGTCAACAGGTATAAAGGATTGTTCACTGCAACCTATAAAACAAAACTGAACAGATGGCAGTTTGATTGTACAACCCAGTTGAACGGGGATAGCCGTTTAAGTGATACCTATTCCAATCCCGAAAAATACAGACGTCCTGAATCTTCACCCGTATATGTCATCCTGAACGCTCAGGTTTCGAAGTTCTTCCGCAAATGGGACTTTTACCTGGGAGTGGAGAACCTGACAGGCTATACCCAGGACGATCCCATTATTGCTGCCGATGATCCGTTCGGGGATTATTTTGACGCCACCCAGGTGTGGGGACCGGTGGTGGGGCGGAAGTTCTACGCCGGAATAAGGGTGAAGCTATAGGGGCAAGGGTATGTGATTAAAGTAAACAAAATGCTTGTTAATTAAATTAATAAAAAGATGAAAAATACATTAATTAAAATAACAATTTTTATTGAATTATTATTCATGATTTCTTACAATTCTTTTGGACAGGATGCATCTAAGATAAAGAAAATTGATATTAAAGTTTCACTGCAATGTGAGATATGTAAAGAACGGATTTTAAATAATCTGTCGTTTGAAAAAGGCGTCAGGAGTATTGAAGTGAATATTGAAGAGAAATTGGTGGTTGTCACCTATAACTCAGAGAAGACCACACCGGAAAAGATCCGTAAGGCTATATCAAAGATCGGGTACGATGCCGACGATGTTCCGGCCGATCCGGTTGCGTACAGCAAGCTTCCGAAATGCTGCCAGAAAGGAGGTCATGACTGAGGGAGAGAGGAGAAAGGAGAGTGGAGAGAGAGTTCTCATTTCTCCTTTCTCCTCTCTCCTTTCTCCTTTCGGAAACAGAGTGCAAGATTGTTACGACAGGCTGCAAAATCAGGCCTGAGCTGAAGTGCGCGATTGAATTCAAGTTCTGCTTTATCCATCTGTCCCATCCGGAGGTAGCAGACGCCAATCGTATTGATAACATCGGCGTTGCCCGGCTTTATTTTCAGATAGGCCACCAGATCCGTTATGCAACCTTCGTGATCTTTCAGATGCAGGCGTGTCACTCCGCGGTTCAGCAGCACGTCGGGATCATTGGGCCTTAACTGGTGAGCCCTGTTCAGCGCCTGGAGTGACAACTCATACTGCCCTTTCAGCCCGTAGACCGCACCAAGGTTCGTAAATCCTTCTGCAAACCACGGATCCACATGCGTGATGAGCAAAAAATCCCGGAGTGCTTCGTCCAGCCGTCCCTGCCTGGAATAGATCTTTGCCCTGCTGTTATAGGCCCAGTAAAAGGCCGGATCAATGGCTATGGTCCTGTCGAAATCATGAAGCGCCCTGATGGTGTCACCGCGGTCGTTGTGGAACATTCCCCTTGCGTTCCATGCAGCTGCCTCTTCGGGGTAGATCCCAAGTACGTACGACCACAGAGTTTCGCTGTCATGCCACCTGGTGCACAGCCGATATGATGTGATACCGTAAAGGATCAGGACAGAAAACGTGATAATGTATGCAACGGGAAAAAGTTTTCTTTTCCGCTTGAGGTACCGGACTGCACATAACACAGGTGGAAACAGGATGCCAAGCAGTGGCAGATATGTATAGCGGTCAGGTATGAACACGCCCATCCCGCGCTCGCCAATGGAAAGGGCAGGGGAAAGGGTGATCAGAAAAAAGAGGAAGCCTGTGGCCAGTTCGGGTGTTTTTTTACGCCAGATGCTCAGGATCAATGTGATGGCCACGATAAGTACCACGAAGATATGAATACGGTAACCAAGCGCATCCAAGAAGAAATCCTGTGAGTATAGCGGAGAAAGTCGTGCAGGAACAAGGATATGCTGTAACCAAAGGACAATACGGGTAGCGATGGTCAGCAACCGCACATATCCGGAAGGGAGCATTGACAAATGGTCGGGGTATCCGCTGAATCCCTGATTTACGATCCCTGCCGTAAGCCCAGTGGCATAGAAATTAAAACTACCGGTAAGGCCGTACACATGCACGGCGAGGATCAGGATGGCAATATGGAATATCTTTTCCATAAAGATACGCAAGGAGAACCTGCGGCCGAAGAGGCTGTCGATAAGGAAAAGGACCGCCGGCAGTGTGATCCCCATGGATTTGGATCCGAGGGCCAGGAGGTAGAAGATGGCAGAGAACGCGATCCGGGATGGTTTACCCTTTTCCAGGTAGTACAGGTAGAAAAGAATGGAAGCCAGGTAGAACAGAACGCACAGCAGGTCTTTCCGCTCTGATGCCCAGGCGACCGTTTCCACATGAAGGGGATGCATCGAGAATAGCAAAGCGACCAGGAAAGGCAATCGGTAGTGTATCCGTCGCCCGGAGATGAACCTGTTGCTATGTGGCGTCATAAATTTGTGGATGAGCCTGATGCCGATCCAGTAAACCAGCAGCACATTGCCGATATGCAGCAGGAGGTTGTTCAGGTGGAAGATGCGGGGATTCAGTCCTGCCAGGCGGTATTCAAGATTCCAAAAAAGGAGCACAAGCGGTTTGTAATGAGGGCTGTGGAGATTTTTTAAAAAAAAATCCCCAACCGGCATATCATTACCGTTGATGACCAGTGGATTCTTAAGGATCAGCTTGGTATCGTCATAATTCACAAAGTCGTTATCGATAACAGGGGAGAAGGCAAGAAACATCAAAAGGACAAGGACGGCGGGCAGAAGTATTTTTTCTGCACTTCTTCGCCCTGCACGTTGCTGAGGTGCCATTCCGGACCGGATGTGCTTAGTTGCCATGCGATGAGAATTGCGTTTTACTGTTAATCCCTCAGCGCATTAAAATGTGACCCTGACATCAGGGTAAATTTCTCTTCATTTTTGTAATTTTGCCCCAACTAACTTTAAATATCCTGATTATGAAATCAACAGCTTTTACCAGGTTCCACGAACAGCAGGGAGCAAAGATGGTTGAGTTTGCCGGCTACTGGATGCCTGTTCAGTTTGAAGGGGTCAATGCGGAGCATGAAACCGTTCGCAACGGAGTGGGGGTGTTCGACGTATCGCATATGGGAGAGATCTGGATCAGCGGTCCGAAGGCATTGGATCTGATCCAGTATATTGCCACCAACGACGCTTCAAAGCTGACAGACGGTAAGGTCCAATATTCCTGTTTTCCCAACGGCAGAGGGGGCATTGTGGATGACCTGCTGGTGTACCGGATGGCCGATGGTCTGTACCTTCTGGTGGTCAATGCGGCCAATATTGAAAAAGACTGGAACTGGATCAGGCTCCAGGGTGAAACGATGGGCCTGAAGGCTGGCAAGGACATGATCAACGCTTCCGACGATTATGCTCAGCTGGCCATACAGGGGCCGCTGGCACTGAAGGCGATGCAGAAACTGACCTCGCAACCAGTGGAAGAAATGGAATATTATACGCATAAGACAATCGAGTTTGCGGGTGTGAAGGATGTGCTTTTCGCCACAACGGGCTATACTGGCTCAGGAGGGTGCGAACTGTATATGAAGAATGATGTCGCTTCGGAAATTTACCATGCGGTCTTTGAGACGGGCAAAGAATACGGGATCAAACCGATCGGGCTGGGAGCGAGAGATACTCTGCGTTTGGAGATGGGATTCTGCTTGTACGGGAACGACATCGATGACACGACCTCTCCCATGGAGGCCGGGCTGGGATGGATCACAAAGTTTACGGACTACAAGGATTTCGTTGACAGGGCCGTTCTTCTGAAACAGAAGCAGGAAGGCGTGACGCGACGCTTGAAAGGATTTGAGATGATCGACAGGGGGATCCCTCGCCAGCATTACCCGATCCTCAGCGAAACAGGGGAGAAGATCGGGGAGGTGACCTCGGGAACGATGGCTCCCTCGCTTAAAAAAGCCATCGGAATGGGCTATGTGAACAGTGGATACTGGGATACTGACCGGGAGATCTTCATTGAGATCCGGGACAAAGCCCTGAAAGCCAAAATCGTGAAAACACCGTTCTATACGAAATAGAATGATACGGGATATTTTGTAAAATCATATAATCCGCATGCCTTATGACCAGCAACGCCTCCTCTGTCGAAGTATGTTTCTCTCCCAGGTTGTTCAAGTACATCCGGACTAAGGGAGAGTGCATTGTTGTGGTTACCGATGTTCTCCGGGCATCCACCTCGATTTGCTCAGCCCTGCACCATGGAGCCAGGCAGATCCGGCCGGTGGGCACCCTTCAGGAAGCCCTGATCCTTAAAGAGAAAGGATTGCTGGTCGCGGCAGAACGGAACGGGCTCAAGGTTGACTTCGCCGACTTCGGAAACTCTCCTTTCGATTTTGCTGTAAAGAAAGTGAAAGGTCAAACCATCGTTTACACAACCACCAACGGAACACGCGCGATCGAACTGGCCAGAGAAAGGGGAACCGTTGCCATCGGAGCTTTTATCAACCTGCAGGTGTTAAGCAAATGGATCACCCGTCAGGGTAAGCCGGTGGTGATCCTTTGCGCGGGTTGGAAGAACCAGTTCAACCTGGAGGATGCACTCTTCTGCGGCGCCTTGACCGAATCCCTGCTTCATCCCGGAAATTTTTCCATGGAATGCGACTCGGCAGAGGCTGCCCTCGACCTCTGGTCTGTCGCAAAGAAGGATATCCTGCACTATATCGATAAGGCGTCTCACCGTAAAAGGCTGAAACAACTCAACGCCGACGACGTACTTGACTATGCCTTCACGCTCAACCTGACCAGCGTGGTACCGGTTTTATCCGGGGAGCATATCCGTGATGTGTCACGTATTATCTGAATCAGAATCCCGCCCTCCTGAGCGCCTCCCGTGCTTCCTCCGGCTTTCTGGTCCCCAGAAGTATCTTTTTCCCGTTTTTCAGCTCAAGTTGTATTCCCATATTACCCGACACATTAAAAGCAATCCCCACTCTCTTGCCTGCCATACGGTAACCCCATCCGCCATACTCACCGATGGGACTGTATTTTCTGACATAACAACTCTTGACATCTTCCCACCGGTAGATCCTTGTCCTGCGGATGAAGGGAGAAAAACGGACATAGATCCCGTCACGGCGGATCTCCGTTTCCAGCCGGATGAGGTAGAACAGGAACATCAACCCGATGGGTATCAGAAGAAAAAGCACTACCAGATAATCCGTTGAGGGATTGTTTCCTGCCGGCATGTAAACAAAAAGCTGTATTATGATCACAACGATGAATATCCCTGCTGTGATTAGGTTCAGGGCCCAAATCCAGGGCTGGTTGAAACGTTGTCTCTCGGTGAAATAAATCTGGCTCATCCGGTTTTGATTTGGACTTCTAAATTAGGTAGAAACCGGGAGATTTCGAATAATTTATTCTATTTTCGCAGAAAACATCCATCTTACGGGTAGTGCATATGCAGTATGTCGGCAGGAAAGAATTATGTATTCTATTGAAGACCAGCTATTTAGCATGGGTCCTGCTGTGCATGGCGATTTTTTTGAATGATTCCAGCGCACAGGAGCCCGGTTACCCGAGCGATTATTTCGGCTCGCCGGTTGACTTTAAAATGATGCTTTCCGGGACTTTTGGAGAATTCCGATCCGACCATTTCCATTCGGGCATTGACATCCGCACCGGTGGAGTGGAGGGAAAACCGTTGTATGCTGTTGCTGATGGATACATCTCCCGGATCAAGATATCTTCGTCCGGCTATGGTAGGGCAGTCTATATAACCCATCCCAATGGCTTTGTATCAGTATATGGACATCTGATTGATTTTAAGAAAGATGTGAATCAATACGTTATTAAGGAACAGTACAATCTGCGTTCCTACGAGGTCGACCTTTTTCCCGAAAAGGAGATGTTCCCCGTGATGAAGGGGGAAATGATCGCTCATTCAGGGAATTCAGGGACATCAGGCGGTCCTCACCTGCATTTTGAAATCCGGGACGAAACTACCCAGGATCCCATCAATCCGATGCTTTTCGGATTACCGGTCAAGGACCTTGTCAGGCCTGTGATCTCCTCACTGAAAATCTACGCCATGGACGTTGACAGCACCGTTGACGGGAAAACAGACAGCGTGGTCGTGCAGCTTGAGGGAACAGGGGTGGGATACAGGCTGGCCGGCCCCGACACCATCAGCCTGATGGGCAATATCAGCTTTGGCCTTCAGACCTGGGATATGATCAACGACTCTGACAGGAAGAACGGGATATACTCCGTGGAGCTCCTGCTCGATAACGAACCGGTTTTTCAGTTCACGATAGAAACCTTCTCTTTCGATCAGACCCGGTATATCAACAGCCTGATCGATTATCGTGAATACAAGTCATCCGGAAGGCAGTTCATCCGGACGACAATTGATCCAAACAATAAGTTCAGCAGTTACGGAACTGTCAAGAATAAAGGGATCCTGACCTTTGATGATGACCGGGTTCATACATTGACGTTCCGGGTGAGGGATGTCCAGGGCAATCTCTCCAGTTTGGTCTTTTACGTTAAGTCAAGCACGATGACCTCACGGAAACCTTACCTTCCTTTCCCCGAAAAGTTTGACAGCTTCCACTTCATGTACTACATGGCCAACACCTATGAAATTGCTGATTTTAAAGTGGAAATCCCATCGGGCGCACTTTATGATAACCTTGTGTTTCAGTACGGTACTTCTCCTGCTGCAAAAAATACCCTTGCAAAAGTTCACAGGGTGCACAACCAGCTGACACCCCTCCACAAATCAATGACCTTATCCATCAAGCCATCTGAGAAGGCTAAGGGGCTTGAAAGCAAGCTATACCTCGTCATGTTGGATGCTGACGGTACGGTAAAGCCTATCAGGAGTTACTATGATGATGGTTTTGTGGTTGGCAGGACAGCTCAGTTCGGCAATTATAGCGTGATGGCGGATACCCTTAAACCCACCATAAAACCGGTCAACTTTGCCAATAATAAGAATCTGGCCGGGATGACACAGCTCAAGGTTGTGATCAAGGATCAGCAAAGCGGCATTGAATCCTATTCTCCTACTTTGAACGGGGAATGGATCCTGATGGAGTATGATGAGAAAAACGACCTGTTGATCTATCGCTTTGATGAGTTTCTTAAGAAAGGCGAAAATGTCTTCCGCCTCGAGGTGATGGACAGAAAAGATAACTTGAGGACCTATGAAGCAAAGCTCACCTATTGAACATGAAGAGCCATGGCGGTGGAGACTGAGAATGGCTCAGCTCATTGCAGACCGTATGGACTTTGAGCGTTTCGGTGTCAAGGGCATTTATCTGATCGGCAGTGTGAAGAATGCAACAGCGGGACCGGGCAGTGACATTGACCTGATGATCCACGTGGGTGACGATACCGGAAAGGTTGAATTGCTGAAAGCCTGGATCGAAGGATGGAGCTATGGTCTTGACGAATTCAATCATTCCATGACTGGTCACCGCTCAGGAAGCGGACTGATCGACCTACATCTGATCACGGATCAGGACATTCTTGCCGGGACGTGTTTTGCCGTGAAGATTGGCGCTGTGGATGACAGGGCCCGTGTGATTCGGCTACAGAAAGGATGATCCGATGACTCCCTGTTTTTTTGTATCAGACCTTCATGGGCATGTTGAACGCTACGAAAAAATGTTCGGCCTGATCAGGGATGAACTCCCCGTGGCGGTATTCATGGGTGGCGATCTTCTGCCTCATCGCCTTCGTCCGCAACGGTTCCGGGGAGAGGAGATCGGCCATTTCATCACCGGGTATCTTTTCCCACGCTTTAGACAGCTTCGCTCTGAACTTGGACAGGATTACCCGGCGGTCTTTCTGATCATGGGCAATGATGATCCCCGCTCAGAGGAGGAACATTTTTTTCGTGGCGAAGAGCTGATGCTCTGGCACTATATCCACATGCGATCTGTCTCTTTCAGGGGGTACACGGTCATGGGGTATGGCTATATTCCCCCGAGCCCTTTTCAGCTCAAGGACTGGGAGCGGTATGATGTATCGAAATACGTGGATCCCGGTAACATACCCCCCACTGAAGGCTTCCGGACATGGGGTGATGCCAGGGATGCTGAACACGCTACCATTCGTAAACACCTCGGAGAAATGACAGGGGAAACCGATCCTGCAAGGCTGGTCTTCTTGTTCCATTCCCCGCCGTACGACACATACCTTGACCGCGCAGCCTTGGATGGCATGGTGGTTGAACATGTCCCGCTCGACGTACATGTCGGGAGTATCGCAATCAAAGAGTTTATCGAGGAAAAACAACCAGTGATCACCATGCACGGGCATATTCATGAATCGTCGAGGCTGACCGGCCACTGGTGCCAGACGATCGGCTGCACCATGACCTTTAATGCTGCATGGGACGGTCCGGAACTGGCCGTGGTTAAATTTGAACTGGAAAGGCCCGCTGACGCCGTCAGGGTGTTGCTTTAAGTCTTATCTTTGCCGGATGCAAAAAATGATCCTTATCCTGGATTTTGGTTCGCAGTATACCCAGCTGATCGCCAGAAGGGTGAGGGAACTCAGTGTGTATTGTGAAATTCATCCTTACCATACCTATCCGGTCATCGACACGCGGATTAAAGGGGTCATTTTGTCGGGCAGTCCGTTTTCAGTGAGGGACAGCAGAGCTCCTGCACCCGATCTTTCTGCCATTTGCCGCAGGGTGCCTGTACTGGGCGTGTGCTATGGAGCTCAATACCTTGCCTTCACTGAAGGAGGAAACGTGATGCCATCCTCCCACAGGGAGTATGGCCGCGCTAATCTTTCCTGTATCGATCCGGTAAGCCCTCTGATGAAAAACTTGCAGGCCGGCACTCAGGTATGGATGTCGCACGGCGATACAATTTTACAGGTTCCCGATACGTTCACTACCATTGCAAGTACCTCAGATGTACCGATCGCAGGCTTCCATATTGAAGGTGAAGAGACCTATGGCATCCAGTTCCATCCGGAGGTCTATCATACTACGGAAGGAATGAAGCTCCTGGAGAATTTTGTAGTGACCATCTGTGGCTGTGACAGGTCCTGGACCCCGGATTCCTTTGTGGATACCACGGTGCGGGAGATGAGACAGAAGCTCGGCGATGATAAGGTCGTGCTCGGTCTCTCCGGAGGCGTCGATTCAACTGTGGCGGCGATCCTGCTTCATAAAGCCATCGGAAGGAACCTGCATTGCATTTTCGTGGATAATGGCATGCTCAGGAAAATGGAATATGCCAACGTCCTTCATTCGTACCGCAACTATGGATTGAAAGTCAGGGGGGTGGATGCCGGCAATCGGTTCCTGGATGCGCTGAAAGGTGTCGCCGATCCGGAGAAGAAACGAAAGATCATTGGCAGGACGTTCATCGAAGTGTTTAACCAGGAAGCACATAAGATCGTGAATGTCAAATGGCTGGCACAGGGAACGATCTATCCGGATGTCATTGAATCCAGATCCGTCAAAGGGCCCTCGGCCACCATCAAATCTCATCATAATGTCGGAGGGCTGCCTGACCTGATGCAGCTGCAAGTGGTGGAACCCCTGAACAGCCTGTTCAAAGATGAGGTCAGAAAAGTGGGACTGACCCTGGGTGTTGATGCCGAACTGCTGGGACGGCATCCCTTTCCCGGACCAGGACTCGGAATTCGTATCGTTGGAGAAGTGACACGCAGAAAGGTCAGAATTCTGCAGGAGGTTGACCACCTGTTCGTGGAAGGCCTCAGGCAAAATGGCCTTTATGACCATGTCTGGCAAGCAGCAGCTATTCTTTTACCGGTAAGCTCTGTCGGCGTCATGGGAGACGAACGAACCTACGAGAATGTGGTCGTCCTGAGAGCAGTTACCTCCACCGACGGCATGACAGCCGACTGGTCGCAGTTGCCCTATGATTTCCTTGCAGCCATATCCAACAAGATCATCAATCATGTAAAAGGTGTCAACAGGGTCGTATATGATATCAGTTCCAAACCACCTGCCACCATTGAATGGGAATAAATGGAGATGCCCCAGAGATGAAAATAACTCTTTACCTGCTGGTATTTTTTACCATACTGTTGAATGGATCTGCCTTTGCTGACAGAACAGGGCACCGTGCATTGCGAGATCCCCTGCTCAGTTGCGAACAGCAGGAACCTCAAAAGAAGCAGACAGGATGGATCGAAAAAGATACGCTGATCTATTACCGCAAGCATGTGGTACAAAAGAAGGAAACACTTTACGGATTGTCAAAACAATTCAGTGTGACCATCGATGAACTTCTTTTGATCAACCCGGTCTTAAGGGAAGGACTGAAAAAAGGGCAGATCATAAAGATCCCCGTCAAAGATCCCCACCAGTTTACAAACGTATCGTCCGGAACCCTGGTCATTCAGTCCAGGGAAAAGGTTGAGCCGGTCATTGTGGAAGAAAAGATTCCTGCCGAAGTGATAACAGATCACCGATGTGATAACTATTCCTACG
The DNA here is from genome assembly GCA_028716265.1 of Bacteroidales bacterium. GTDB lineage: Bacteria > Bacteroidota > Bacteroidia > Bacteroidales > JAGONC01 > JAGONC01. Next base: position 21,110 of record JAQUQD010000005.1, read on the forward strand.
GAGGGGAGTATTTCCATGTGGCCATGATGTTGCCCCTCTACCTGGAAGAAACCGGTAATATCCATGTGTTTGATAGTCTTGCTCCCCCGGAATCCATTGATTACAGGGCTTTTAAATTCATTCAGTTCTATGAGGGCGCACGTATTGCACTAGATTCACTCATCCGGACAGGAATGAATGTGAGGTTCTATGTATATGATGTAACAGACAATCTCACGGCTCTGAAAAAAATCATCGACGGGCCGGATTTCGAAAAAATGAACCTGATCATCGGGCCTGTATTCAAAGGCCCCTTTGAGGTCATCGCCGATTTTGCCCGCAAGCACCGCATACCCATCGTCAATCCGTTCTCCAGACGCAACGACGTGATCATGGATAATCCGTATGTCTTCAAGGTCCAGCCTTCTTTTTATGGCCAAATGAACCAGTTGGCAGATTACCTTACGACTGCCTATCCTGATGCAAACTTTATCCTGGTATTTCATAACCGGATCCAGGACCAGGACACTTTGGCTTTTCTGAGGGACAACATCCTGGAGAGGTTTTACAGGGAGCTTCCTCCCGGGGCGGATGCAGCTGACAGCCTGGCTGTTGGCAGAAGGGTCTCGGAATGGCTCTACTACCAGGAAGGCGTTTCCGGCCTCAAAACAAAGCTCGCCCCCGACAGGGATAATATTTTGATGTGCGTCTCGACCAATAGAGCATTTGTCGCCAGTGTCATGTCGAACATTCATGGACTGGCTGCAGGTTATAGGATCACTTTAACCGGCATGCCTGAATGGATGGATTATGAACTGGATCTGGATCATGTTATGAAACTGAACCTGCACCTTTTCTCTCCTGAATTCGTGGATTATTCGGATCAGAAGGTCAAACAATTCATTATTCGTTACCGGTATCAATATGAAGGTGAGCCAATCACCGAGAAGCATGCCTATGAAGGATATGATATCACCTTTTATTTCCTTAAGGCCCTGATGGAATTCGGTCCCGACTTCACCCGCTGCCTGCCGTATATGTCCTATCACGGACTGCAGCTGGACTTTGACTTTCATCAGCAGGGGGATGGAGGATGGGAAAACGAGAGCCTGAACATCTTCAGGTTCGACAGTTACCGTCTGGTGAAGGTTGAATGACAGGCCGTCATCTCATGTCGATGATTTCTGCGTCAGGGAATGCGTTCGCGTTAAAGGTGAATTTGTCATCGCCGACAGGGATGTCGGTAATGAACCTTGTAATATGGTAAGTGTACGTATTACCGCTTTTATCCGTTATGTCGATGTGAACGATCTCTGGTTTGGATTTGTCGATCCCAAGTACGATTTTAGAGTAAGTCTTGCTTTTTTCCGGTATGAGTCCGATCCTTTGAAGAATCCTACCATCCTGCGAATATTCGCCCAGGTACTCTGAATGATGGTCCTTGAACACGGAGGTAAGGATCGTTGAAGGTGTAAAGGACTCATCCACGTCTTCCACAGCGTTGATCTGTACCTCCTGGGCTTCTTCAAGGTAGGTCCATGTTGTTTCTCCATCGCAGATGACCAGCTGGCCTGCTATGGAAAGCCGGTAGCTGTCGCCTTTGATGTAAAGGGTGCCACGGAAGGATAGGTCAGGCTCTCCTCCCGGATTCGATACCGTGTACGTAAAATCAGCCTGGATGGTCTTGTACGTGAGGGTTTTATCCTGTAACGACTTGAGGATCTTTTCCGCTTTGGTATCCTGAGCTGTGGAGCTCAGAAAGGCCATGGTGAGGGGGAGGAGGATGGCTATGGCCCGGATCATTTTCATCAGGTTTAAAGATTTTCCCGCAGATCCTTCAATAATTGTTCCAAAGCGATCTCATTTTTAATCTTCACTTCTCGGGCCTTGCTTCCTTCGAAGGGACCCACGATGCCTGCTGCCTCCAGCTGGTCGATGATACGTCCTGCCCTGTTGTAGCCCAGCTTAAGCTTACGTTGCAGAAGAGAGGTGGAGCCGTGCTGATGCAGCACAACGGTCCTGGCGGCATCTTCAAAGAGCTCATCGCGTTCGGATGGGTCAAAGTCCTTGTTGGCCTCATCTTCTTCATCCAGGTATTCGGGTAGATAGAAGGCATCGGGATAGCCCCTCTGCGATCCGATGAATTCTGTGACCCGGTCCACTTCTTCGATGTCCACAAATGCACATTGCAGCCTGACCAAGTCATTGCCGGTGCTCAGCAGCATGTCGCCCCTTCCGATCAGCTGATCGGCGCCGCTGGAGTCCAGGATCGTGCGGGAATCGATCTTGGAGATAACCCGGTAGGCGATCCTTGCCGGGAAGTTGGCCTTGATGGTACCGGTGATGATGTTAACTGAGGGCCTCTGTGTGGCCAGGATCAGGTGAATGCCGATGGCGCGCGACAGCTGGGCCAACCGTGTCAGGGGCGCTTCGATCTCTTTGCCGGCTGTCATGATGAGATCCGCAAACTCGTCGACCACCACCACAATGTAGGGCAGAAAACGGTGCCCATTGTTGGGATTCAGTTTCCGGTCGACGAATTTGATGTTGTATTCCGCCATATTTCTCACCTGGGCGTCCTTCAGCAGATCGTACCGGCTGTCCATCTCGATGTTTAATGAATTCAGCGTTCTGACTACCTGTCGTGTATTGGTGATGATGGCATCATCCACATCCGGAAGTTTGGCAAGAAAATGCCGCTCGATCTTTGAGAACAGGGTAAGCTCCACCTTCTTGGGATCGACCAGGACGAATTTCACCTGGGCAGGGTGTTTTTTATAAAGAAGCGAAGTAATGATGGCGTTCAGTCCCACTGACTTTCCCTGGCCGGTGGCCCCGGCCATGAGAATGTGCGGCATTTTTGTCAGGTCGGCGATGTAGCTTTCGTTGGAGATCGTTTTGCCGATGCCGAAAGGCAGGGCGAACCGGGTGTTCTGGAATCGTTCGGAGGATAGGATGGACTTGATGGAGACGATCTCCGGGTTTTTATTCGGAACCTCGATCCCGATAGTTCCTTTTCCCGGCAGGGGAGCGATGATCCGTATGCCGAGCGCAGCCAGGCTCAAGGCGATATCGTCTTCCAGGTTCTTGATCTTGGCTATGCGGATGCCAGGCGATGGGACGATCTCGTAAAGGGTGACGGCCGGCCCGATGGTGGCTGAGATCTTGTCGATGCTGATCAGGTAGTTGTTCAACGTCTCAACGATCTTGTTCTTGTTTGCCTCCAGTTCTTCCTTGTTGACGCCTGCCACCGTCTCCCTGTAGTCGTTCAGCAGACTTAGGGGAGGGAACTGGTATTTTGGGAGATCAAGCGTTGGATCGTAAGGCTGGTCGGTCGTGAAATGGACGGTTTCACCATTTTCGGATTCCGCCTCCGTGGCGTTTTCCGGCCCGGGGGAATGGATCTCAAATTCGACGGCTGTGTTTACAACACCATTGGCTTTGTCAGACGGAGGGGAGATCTTCACGGGCTCGCCGAACCTCTCCCATTCTTGCTGTACAGGCTCTTTCTGCTCTTCCTGGTCTTCTTCCTCCGGGGGAAGGTGATCAGCAACGACACCAGCCGGCTTCTCCACAGATCCGATGCCTTCCCTGGAAGACTTCAGCCTGAAGAATTTTTTGATCTGCAGGTTGATGGCTACAATCAAAAAGATCAGAAGGGTGCCGACCAGAAACAGGATAATCCCGGGATTTCCAATCAGCCCTCTGAACCACTCGACTGACCAGTAGCCAAAAGCGCCAGCCAGTATGGTGTACAGCTCATCCTTCTGATTCATGAAAAAGCCAATGGCCATGGATAACCAGAGGATCCCGAAGACTGAATAAATGATGGTCCTGGCAACAGGCAGCAGCGAAGCCTTGAAGATCAGGCGCAGGGCAAGTGTGAGCAATATTAGGATGAAAAGGAACGAGGCTACGCCGAACCATTCCTTGATGAACTGGTGCGCCAGGGCGGCTCCCATCCTTCCTGTCCAGTTGCTGATCTGTACCGTTTCGTCGCCCAGGATTCGTTTAAAGGAGATGTCGCCTACCGCATCATCCTTGGCCCAGGAAAAGAAATAGGAGATGAAGGCGAACGCGAGGAACAGGGCGAATGAAAGCAGCACCACGCCAATGGCCTGATGCACTTTCTCATTATGAAAGAATCCCGGCCCCTTCTTCTTCGCAGCAGGTCTCACCCTCCTGCTTTTTCCTGAAGAGACCGAACGCTCTTCACGGAGGGTGTTCTTCTTTTCCAAATTTTCCTTTAAAGCCAATCTGAGAATGATTATGCTGGGTTATTAACGGATCGTCCGGAACAACTTATTCCACCTGACCTTACCACCGAACAGCGACTTGTTCTTATCCAGCGACAGCCAAACAAAGACTGCCTTACCGACCACGTGATCCTCAGGCACAAAACCCCAGAATCGCGAGTCCAGAGAGTTATGACGATTGTCTCCCATCATCCAGTAATAATCCATTTTAAATGTGTAGCTGTCCTTCTCTTCACCGTTGATGTATATTTTATTGCCTGCAATTTCAATGTCGTTGTCTTCAAAGACATCGATGATACGCTTGTACAGGGGCAGGTTGGTAAGGCTGAGTGTGACCGTTGTTCCTTTTTTGGGGATGAGTAGCGGTCCGAAATTATCCTCATTCCATTTGTAGGCTGAGTCGTACGGGAAGATATAGGGTGCCCAGTCGCCTTTATGCGCCACCTGCTTTTCGATGCTGATAACGTTGGTGAATCCTTTCAGCTCTTCCACCGCTTTTTGCGTTAGCGTCATTTCAAACTGGTTGCGTCCCACCGTGCGGACATCTTCGGTGACCTTCAATTTTTCAAGACGCCGCGGATTGATCGGATCCCCGTTGGTGGTCACGAGGTATTTGTATTGCCTGATCCCGGGAGAGACCAGCTCCTTCCCGTTCACATAGACTACCCCGCTGGTGATACGGATCGAATCACCCGGAATGCCGATGCAACGCTTGATATAATTTTCTCTCTTGTCGACCGGCCGGTAAATGACCTTGCCAAAATTCACAGGATCATTCCAAATCCTTTTTCTGCCGTACTGCCTGGATAAGGCATAATAATCCGGATTCTGTATCTTGATGGCCACGGTGTCGCCATTTGGATAATTAAAGACGACCACATCGTTGTTCTTGATCTTTTGAAACCCGGGATAGCGGTAATAGGGCAGCTTGATCCATTCAAGGTACGACCTGGAGGTTTTCGAAAACGGCATGGTGTTATGGACAAAAGGAAAGGAAAGCGGCGTGTTGGGCTGTTTGGGACCGAAATGGATCTTGCTAACGAACAGAAAATCACCCACCAACAGCGATTTCTCCATGGAAGAGGTCGGGATGGTATAGGCTTCAATGAGAAACATACGGATGATGGAGGCTGCGACCACAGCAAAAATGATGGCATCGATCCATTCCCTGGCAACCGTCTTCTTTATCTGGGGGCGTTGGTCAGGATCAAGGTATTTTTCCGTTTTACTCAACCCAAGCCAGGGAAGGTAGACAACAGGGAACAGGACTGCCAGCGCCTGGTTGCCAAGATCATACTTCTGATAACACTTGGCCGTTTCCACGATCATAAGAAAGACCATGAAAAAGTTGATGAACGGGATCACCAGGAAGATATACCACCAAAGAGGTTTTTTGATGACCTTCAGCCAGATGTAATAATTATACAGGGGGATGATACTTTTCCAACCCTGAAAACCTGCGTCCTCAAAGATCTTCCAGCAGAGTACGGGAATAAAGATGAAGATGATGAGTAGTGTTACGGTTAAATCCATGAATGAAGAATTAAAGCTGTCAAAATAATGAACAATCCATGAAACAATAGGTCCGGGCCATGTTAATTTATGTTAATCTCCTTTTCATTTAAAGCGTAAGGCCAGGGTGACTCCGGCGACCGGTTGGCCAATCGCGGAAGCCCTGCCTGAAAAACCAGGCTGAATGTGCACTGAGAGATCCTCATTGATATCGTAATCCATCAAGTGCGCATCGACGGTCGCATCCAGAATATTCAGGATATACCATGCGCCTGTGAGAATGCACGTCAGTTCAAAGTTTCGCAGGTAGTAGTTCTTCCCGTTCTTGAGCTGGTCGGCTGTCTCGTATTTATAAATGTATTCATTGTCGATGGGAATCGTATCCCCGCTGACCTTCCACAGGTATGCTTCTTTGAATTTCTGATACTCGGAATAATTTTGATTGATGAAATAAGCGAAGGCTCCAAAACCTGCGTAGATGATCGGTATTTTCCAGTATTTGTGGTTATACGCCTGTCCCAAGCCAGGTAGAACGGCTGAGTAAATGGAAGCTTTTTTTGGTGAGTGTTGTTTCGGTTCCGGAAGATCTTTTCCGGGAGGGGGAGACGTTATCGTATCCTGTGCCGTGGCGGGGAAGCAAGCACAGGAGAATGCAATAAGCGCACAGAGTATGAAAAGAGTGGCATTGCCTGATCGCCGGAAACAGAGATCCGTGCCAAGGAAAGCGGCCGGGTGACAGGCAATTTTCATAATTTACTGTTATATAGTTATTTATAAGATATAAGAAATGATCCTTTCGAGCTCATCGTCCGAATCAAATGGAATAACGACCGATCCCTTGCCCTTATTATTTCTTTGAATATCAACTTTTGCCGAAAGTTTTTCGGCGATGGCTCGCTGTATATCGCTGTATTTTTGCGGCAGTGGCTGTTTTTTCACCGGTGTTTTGATCCGAAGAGGCGTACGAAGGTTCCTGACAAGGTCTTCCACTTCCCGGACAGAAAGGGTTCTGTCGAGGATCATCCGGAGCATATTTATTTGATTATCAACACTTTCTATATTAATCAAAGCCCTGGCATGTCCCATAGTGATCTGTTCGTTACGGATAGCGACCTGGATTTCCGGGGGTAGTTTCAGCAGCCGGATGAAGTTGCTGATGGTGGTCCGGTTTTTGCCGAGCCGCTGACTCAGTTGTTCCTGGGTAAGGTTGCATTCTTCGGTAAGACGCTGAAATCCGATGGCGATCTGGATGGGATTAAGGTCTTTTCGCTGGATATTCTCTACTAGTGCCATCTCCAGCATTTCCTGGTCGTTGGCTACCCGGATGAAGGCAGGGATTTCTTTCATACCGGCTTTTCGGGCCGCAAGCAGCCTTCGTTCGCCGGCGATCAGCTGATACTTGTCGTATCCCAGGCTCCTGACGGTCAGAGGCTGGATGATCCCGAGTGTCCTGATGGATTCTGTCAGCTCCGCGAGGCTTGTTTCTTCCATGGAGTCCCTTGGTTGGAAAGGGTTGGATTCGATATTCCCAACAGGGATGTTCGTGACACTGCCGATCACAAACGGACCGGACCGGTCTTTTGAAAGGGTTGTGGTATCCGGGCTTTCCAGGATCGCGTCCAAACCTCTGCCCAGGGCTCTTCGCTTTTCTTTCATCGCTTTTGTTCCAATATGTCCTGCCCGGGACCGGCTATCATTCCGTTCTTTTGAAGGAGCTCCCGTGCCAGGTTAAGATAATTAATGGCTCCTTTGCTGTCGGCATCATGCATGATGATGGTTTCTCCAAAGCTTGGAGCTTCACTGAGTCTGACGTTCCTGAAGATGACCGTATCGAAGACCATTTGCTGAAAATGAGTTTTCACTTCCTGGACCACCTGGTTGGAGAGCCTCAGGCGTGCATCGTACATTGTAAGCAATATCCCTTCAATGTCCAGATCCGGGTTCAGCCGTGTCTGCACGATCTTGATGGTGTTCAGCAGTTTTCCCAGCCCTTCCAGGGCAAAGTATTCGCATTGAACGGGAATGATGACCGAATCTGCTGCCGTCAGTGCGTTCACGGTGATCAGACCCAGGGAAGGACCGCAGTCGATGATAATGAAGGCGTAATCGCCTTTGATCTTCTGTACGACCCGCCTCATCATCTTTTCCCTGCCGGGCAGGTCAATAAGCTCAATTTCTGCACCTACCAGGTCAATGTGCGCCGGAAGGAGGTCAAGATACGGGGTATGCGTATTCAGTATGATATGGGAAGGCTCTACTTCGTCAAGAATGCACTCATAAATGCTGGTCTTGATGTTGCGGGGATCAAAGCCAACACCGCTTGTTGCATTGGCTTGTGGATCAGCGTCAATGAGCAGGGTTTTGTATTCCAGTACCGCCAGACTCGCACAAAGATTAATGGCAGTGGTCGTTTTACCAACACCGCCTTTCTGATTTGCGATGGTTATTACCTTGCCCATATTCGTGTTGTTGCAATCGGTTGCCAGTCTGCACTGCTGACGAAACCGGCTCTAGTGTCGTTTTCTTTCACTTTCAACAATGGACGATTGGAAAATGATGAAACAAAAGGATAATTTTAATGCGGTTAAAATTACGAAAATAGCTTTAAGGAAGGACAGCCTGACGATTAACTTATCAACATCTCAGGCTTTGTCGGGAGTGTCAGCCAGGTCAAGATCCTCAAAGCTTACGTTCGATCCTGGATCAAGAGGTTCGTTCTCAGGATCACGATGCTCCGGGCTTCCCATATCAAAGCTGCTCATGTCCGGTTTTTTACCTGTTTGAATGAATTCAATAACTCCCTGAAGTCCGTTCTGAAACTTGTCGAAATCCTCCTTGTAGAGGAACAATTTATGTTTCTCGTAGAAGAACTTTCCCTGCTCGTTATCGAATTTCCTTTTGCTTTCCGTGATGGTCAGATAGTATTCGTTGGATCGTGTTGCTTTGACATCAAAGAAATAGGTTCTTTTGCCTGCTCGGATCGCCAGTGAATAAATCTCCTCTTTTCTGCCTGAATTGTCATACTCTTCCATACCAATACTTTTTTATCAACATACAAAAGTAAAAAATAGATTCAAAAATGAAAGGGATTTTTTTATTATTTAACATTTTTGCTACTTTTGTGCGGCCTTAAGGGCAAGTTCATTTACATCATTTATGCTTAGCCGACGTCATATCCGGATTAAAGTGATGCAAACGCTGTACGCTTTCACGCTCAATGGCAGTCCGGACATTCTTAAGGGAGAGAGTGAACTGGTAAGAAGCATTCACAAGCTTCATGAACTCTATGTTTACCAACTGTCCTTCCTGGTGGAGATCGTTGACTTTGCGCGGCAGCGCATGGAAGAGGCAAAGCTTAAGTTCCTGCCAACCGAGGAAGACCTTCATCCCAACACCCGCTTCGTTGAAAACCGTATCGTTCGTCAGCTTTCAAGGAACCTTGACTTCTGCCGCCGTGCAGATCAGCTCAAGATATCCTGGAAAGAGGAAGAGGAGATTGTCAGGCGGCTTTACCATGCCATACGGAGCAGCGACATGTACAAGGAATACATGTCCTCACCTGAGAACTCCTTTGAGAAGGACCAGGAATTCATACTGGACCTGTTCAGGCAGCATATCAACTCCGAAGAGGCCCTGATCAGCTTCTATGAGGAGAAGAGCATTCACTGGGCGAATGATTTTCCAGTCGCTTCGTATTACATTGACAAGACTATCCGCGCCCTGGAAGACGAGCTGAAAGATTCTGATCCCCTGCCCGGATTGCCTTCTGAACCGGATGAAGAAGACCGGGATTTCGCTGTTTCTCTGTACAGGCAGACGATCAGGAACAGCGATGAATACGGCAAAATGATTGCTGAACGGACCCTGAACTGGGATACGGAGCGCATCGCCATGCTGGACATGCTGCTGCTTAAAATGGCCCTTGCTGAATTCCTTGAGTTTCCGACGATTCCTATCAAGGTTTCTTTCAATGAATACATCGAGATATCAAAGGAGTATAGTACCCCTAAAAGCAAGGTTTTTATCAACGGCATTCTCGATAAGCTGATCAATGAACTCACCCTGGAGAATAAAATTAAAAAGTCGGGCCGTGGACTCCTTCAGCAGTAGTACGTAAAAAACACTAATTTTGTACACTTGTAATAAAAATGCGATACCCAATTTCAGCGATCCTGATTATGTTGACCCTGATTTTTACAGGGGGCTGCCGTCCTGACGACGGAAAACTGCCGGCGGATATCGTCCACAATCCCAATTCCGCCAAGGAACAGGGAAACCTGAACGGATTACCGGTGATTGCGTTTGAAACCGAAGAACATGATTTTGGGCGTATTATCCAGGGTGAGGTGGTGACCTATTCCTTTAAATTCACCAATACTGGAAAAAGTGAGTTGCTTATTGCCAGCGTCAGCACTTCCTGCGGCTGTACCATTTCGAAATTTTCCAGGGAACCGCTTAAACCCGGTGAGCAGGGGACCATTCAAGTTACCTTTGACAGTGAGGGCCGCAAAGGATTTCAGAACAAGTCCATCACGGTTCTTTCAAATGCCCAGCCCAACCATCACCTTCTTCATATAAAAGCCAGGGTGGAAATCCCGGAAGAATAATGAATCATTAACCAAATACGTTGCACCAATGACAGATCTCTTGAACATTTTACTTTTTATGCCTCAGAAGGAAGGACAAAAAGGCGGAGGATACAGCTCCCTCATTTTCCTTGTCCTGATCATTGTGGTCTTTTACCTGTTCTTCATCCGTCCGCAGATGAAACGGAGCAAGGACCAGAAGAAATTCAGGGAAAACCTGAAAAACGGAGACAAGATCATTACCATCGGTGGTATTCATGGAAAGATCGTGGAGGTGAGAGAAACTTCCTTTATCATTGAAACTGAAGGAGGAAACCGGCTTAAGATCGAAAAGTCCGCTGTGGCAATGGATCAGTCCGCCCAGATCGATGATTCGAGAAAATAGCGGACATCCCCGAGGAAAAACCAGATCATTTTGAACCATAAGGAAGATCAGCTCAGGTTCAGGCTGAGAAATTTCATCCGGCATGTTTTCAAGGATGATTTCCCGGTATTCTTGATATGCCTGATCATTGCCGTGATCATGTGGGTTGCGGTGAAATTATCCAGGGGAAGCACCTACACGGTGGAATACGCTGTGGAGTACACCCATCTCCCGGAAGGAAAGGCCATCGCATCGGTCTCAGCCCCGGTCGTTTTGCTGGATATGGAGCTGACCGGCGCGGAGCTTGTCAGACAAAAATTCTTCAGTTCCCGCACCGCGCTGATCATCAGCATCAAAGATCTGCCGATCAGAAAATCGGATACCCTGGATGTTGTCCAGCTGGCAACCACTCCGATGATCCGTGAGATCGAACGTCAGTTGGATGTAATCAATGCCGTGAGCAGGATCTCACCGGATACGGTTTATATCGGATTGATTCCCCGTCAGGATGAGTCAAATTGATCCGTTATGATGAAAGTTGGTCTGACCGGGAGCATTGGGAGCGGGAAAACGCTTGTCGCCAGGATCTTTGAAACATTGGGGATCGAAGTGTTTTATGCAGATACCGAGGCAAAACTGCTCCTGGCAAATCCGGAAGTGAAGGCCGAAATTACCGGCCACTTTGGAGATCACATTCTGGACGAGCAGTCAAGGATCGTCAACAAACGGCTGGCGGACATTGTTTTCAATGATCCGTCGTCGCTGATGGTGCTCAACGCGATCATTCATCCCCGCGTGATGCGAAGACTGCTGGAATGGTTTGACAACAGGCGCGCCGGACTGTACGCCGTCCAGGAAGCCGCCATTCTCCTTGAGAGCGGATTCGATAAGGAATGTGATGTGGTCGTGACTGTTTCAGCCCCGGAAGAAATCCGTATCCGACGTGTCATGGAAAGGGATCATGTCACGCGGGACGAAGTGCTTGTGCGGATGAAAAACCAATGGACCGATGAGCAAAAACGAAACAGAGCCGATTATATCATCATCAACGACGGAACATGCATGGTCATTCCCCAGGCGCTAAGGATACACGAAGCGCTTGTGAAAAAAGCAACATTGAACACTGAACATTTATCATTGAACAGTGATCAGTGAACATTCAACTTTGAATAGTAACTATGGAAGAACTTACACTTGGGATCGGATCGCGCGTAGAGCATCCGGAATTTGGAAAAGGGGTGGTGATCCAGGTTTATGCGGATTCATACGAGATCACCTTCATCGACTACGGCCGCAAACAGATCATGAAATCCTTCGCAGGCATGGAAGTGCTTGATTATGTCGCCCCTGACACAGACCTGATCAGTTATGAGCAGGTGGAAAGAAGCTTTATCAGGATCATCAGGAAGCTGACAGACATACAGGAAACGGTGCGGATTGGCAGGAAATGGGAGGGAGGACGGATCATCCTCGAGCCTGGCGATCGCAATATCCAGAACAAGGATATGCCGATCGATGCTCTTTTTCATAAGATCGTGATGATCCGCGACCGCCTCAGGGTGATGGAACAGAAAATTAACGCCAGCACAATACCGGAGATTGATAAGATTGAGCTTCAGCAGTATGTTACGCGTATTTACGGTACATTGACCTCTTTCAACCTTTTGTTTGCTGAAAAGGATGATTATTTTGTGGGTGAAAAGAGCAAGTAACAATATAAACCACTACCTTGTGTTGTTTCATGTATAAAGTACAAACCTAAAGGAAAGCAAAATGAGCAAAAAATTATTCGCAGAGTTCTTCGGTACATTTTGGCTTGTACTTGGAGGTTGCGGCAGCGCCGTGTTTGCAGCTGCCATCCCTGAACTGGGCATTGGCTATATCGGCGTTGCCATCGCCTTTGGTCTTACCGTCGTGACCATGGCTTATGCTGTCGGACATATCTCCGGCGCCCACTTCAATCCTGCAGTTACCTTCGGGCTGTGGGCAGCCGGTAAGTTTCAACTGAAAGAACTGTGGGCCTACATCATCGTCCAGGTTCTTGGCGCCATCGCCGCAGCGGTAATCATCTACATTGTACTGGTCGGCAAGACCGGATACACGGATGTTGGGAGTTTTGCAGCCAACGGGTACGGAGAATTATCACCCCGCGGATATTCGCTGGTCTCCGCACTGGTCACCGAATTCGTCATGACCTTTTTCTTTCTTCTTGTGATCATTGGCGCTGTTGACGAACGGGCGCCCAAGGGTTTTGCTCCCCTGGCCATTGGTCTTGCCCTCACGCTGATCCATCTGATCAGCATCCCGGTAACCAATACATCTGTTAATCCTGCCCGCAGCACCAGCCAGGCCATCTTTGCGGGAGGCCAGTACCTATCGCAGCTCTGGCTGTTCTGGGTTGCCCCCATCTGCGGAGCGATCGTGGCCGGATGGGTGGGGAAGTACCTGTTCCGGAAGGTCTAGCAAGGCACAAAGGCACAAAGGCGCAAAGTATATGCTGACTGCTGACTGATAAACCACGTTGCATGAAAAAGATACAATACAGCAAACTGCTTCCCGTCCTGCTCGCGTACATTGTGATGGGATTTGTCGACATTGTAGGTGTTGCCACCGGTTACGCCAAGAATGATTTTCAGCTGAGCGACAAAGTCGCTCAGCTGATCCCTACGCTGGCGTTCATCTGGTTTCTGGTGTTTTCGACACCCACCGGCATCCTGCAGGACAAATACGGCAAAAGGTTCATGGTGAACATCGGCATGGCGCTGACAGGACTTGGGATGATCGTACCGCTGATCCATTACTCCTTCCCCTCATTGCTCACAGGCATCATCTTTCTGGGCATCGGCAACACGGTGGTCCAGGTTTCGGCCAATCCGCTGCTGATGGATGTGGTCCCCCGGGAGAAATTTTCCAGCTTCATGAGCCTGTCCCAGTTCATCAAGGCGATAAGCTCCCTGCTGGGACCGATCATCACGACTGCCGTGGCGGTCCGGTTCGGTGATTGGAAGATCGTCTTTATGGTCTATGCCATCACTTCCCTGATAGCTGTGGCCTGGCTCTACTTTACCAGGATTCAGGAGATGAAACCAGAACGTGCCCCTGCCACCTTCAAATCATGCTTCAGCCTGCTCAACCGCAGGTATGTCGTCCTCATGGTGCTCGCCATCCTGTTCATCGTCGGGGCAGACGTAGGAATGAATTCCAACATTGCCAATTACCTGAACAAGAGGTTTGACCTGACACTGGAACAGGCTTCCCTTGGGATCAGCCTGTATTTCTTCGCATTAATGACCGGACGGTTTCTGGGTGCGGTGGGGCTGAGTTTCCTGCCCTCCCGGAAATTCTTACTGGGAACCGCCATTCTGGCAGTGGCAGGAATCGTGCTGATGATCATCGCACCAAACATACTGATCGCCCGTATCGGAATTTTTGTGACAGGTCTTGGTTCCGGTAATCTGTTCCCGCTGATCTTCTCAGTCACGGTGGATAAAATGCCGGAAAGGGCCAACGAAATTTCGGGATTGATGATCATGGCTGTATCAGGCGGAGCTTTGATACCGCCGCTGATGGGCGTTGTAAGCGACAGTCTGGGTGTGATCGCAAGCCTTTTCCTGATCGTTTTCTGCCTGGTGTACGTACTCTCGGTTGCTCTCTATGCTCAAAGGAAATAGATGACACGGCTTTCAAAAGAAGAGATAACGCTGCGCGCCTGGAGGGATTCGGACATACATAAACTCCCCTCCATTGCCAGTTGCATGGAAATATCAGACAAACTCAGGGATGGTTTTCCTTACCCATATACCGAGAAAGACGCGGAAAGCTGGCTATCGGCTACCAGGGAATTCAGGCGGCGGCCCACCCGGTATTTCGCCATCGAATACCATGGAAAACTGGCTGGCAGCATCGGTCTTGTTCTGAAAGATAACATCTACCGGAAGAATGCCGAAATCGGCTATTTTATTGGAAAAGAATACTGGGGCAAGGGAATCGCTACCCTTGCCGTCAGCATGATCGTCGATTATGCTTTCAGTCATTTTGACATCGAACGCATCTATGCAGAACCGTACGCTTACAATATGGCCTCACGGAGAGTCCTGGAAAAAAACGGATTCATCTGTGAGGCCATCCTGAAAAAGTATGTGATCAAGAACAACGTCCTTCTCGACAGCTGCATCTATTCACTTCTGCGCCCTTAGCCCGCCGGAGAATTCTCGTTCAACTGAATCACTAACAGACAATTGAGCAATTTAACAATTGAACAATTGATCCTTGTAGCCTCTTAATTTCTTTATTCACCTTAGTCTCTCCTCCCCATAAAGATCATCAGGTAGTAGAGCAGCGAAGCGATTGCACCCAGTGCGGCCACCAGGTAGGTACGGGCGGCCCATCTCAGTGAGTCTTTGGCGCCTTCATATTCCTGGGATGTGACAACATTGCATGTTTGCATCCAGGCCAGAGCCCTGCTGCTGGCATTGTATTCAACGGGCAGGGTGATGATCGAAAACAGAGTCACAATGGCGAAAAGTATGATACCAGCCAGTAAGAGGTTTGGAAAGGAATTGATCAGCAGGATCCCACCCAGGATTACCCACTGTACGATCTTGCTGCTGAAGCTGACCACAGGCACCAGCTTTGATCGCATGGTCAGCCAGCGGTAAGCAGTGGCATGCTGAACGGCATGACCGGTTTCGTGGGCGGCTACAGCCGCTGCTGCCGCACTGCGCTGACTGTAAACCGCTTCGCTCAGATTGATCGTTTTGTTGGTGGGGTTGTAGTGATCCGTAAGATGCCCCCTGGCAGATATCACCTGCACGTTGGTGATGCCGTTGTCTGCCAGCATCCTCTCGGCAATCTCTTTTCCGGACATTCCGTTTCTCAGGGCGACGCGGGAATACTTTTTAAACTTGCTCTGCAGTACCTGGCCGACAATCATGCCAATCACTGCGAAAATGGCACCGATAATGTATGCACCAATCATTTTGATAGATTTTGGATTTGTCAGGCCCTCTTATCAATTATCAAGCCATGAATGAAAAAAGGATCACCCCTGCCGCTAATTGATTCGTTGCTGGAAATTTCTGACAAAGCAACACAATTTATTACTTTTGTAGAAATTTCAGGTGCAATCCTACGATAACAATCAGAGCTTTCAATGAATATTGACAATCATGGGACAAAAAGAAAATTTTATTAATGACATTCAGACTGGCTATACGTTCAAGAAGGACTATTTTGTCCTGGGGGGAGCTATTTATGATCGTGAACCTATTGAAGGTTTACAAATTAAAATACCACTGAAAACGGTCAACCGACATGGTCTGATATCCGGCGCCACCGGCACGGGCAAGACAAAAACCCTGCAGGTGATCGCTGAACAACTTTCGCTCAAGGGTATTCCGGTCGTACTGATGGATATCAAAGGCGACCTGAGCGGACTTGCGCAACCCGGGCAGGTGAACGACCATGTCGTCTGGCGGCAGAAAATGGTCGGCGAACCTTACGAGCCCATGGCCATGCCTGTCGAGCTTATGTCGATCTCGGGTGAACATGGCGTGCGGTTGAGGTCGACCGTCTCTGAATTCGGGCCGGTACTTTTTTCAAAGATCCTTGCGTTGAATGACACACAGTCCAGTGTCGTTTCGATGATCTTCAAATATTGCGACGATCAGAAGCTGCCGCTTATTGATCTGAAGGATTTCAGGAAAATGCTCCAGTTTGTCAGCAATGAAGGAAAAGAAGAATTGCAGAAGGAATATGGCACCGTTTCAGGAACTACGGTTTCGACCATTTTGCGCAAGATCATCGAGATTGAGGAGCAGGAAGCGGATCGTTTTTTTGGGGAGCCCTCCTTCGAGCCGGAGGATCTCCTTCTGAAAGACCGCGACGGCCGCGGGGTGATCTCCATTATCCGTCTGATGGATATCCAGGATAAACCCAAACTGTTCTCCACATTCATGCTTTGCCTGCTCGCCGAAGTATATAATACGTTCCCTGAGATGGGGGATGTGGATGAACCCAAACTTGTCCTTTTCATTGACGAGGCCCACCTGATCTTCAAAGAAGCTTCACCCGCGCTGCTCGATCAGCTTGATGCAATCATTAAGCTGATTCGTTCCAAGGGAGTGGGCGTGTTTTTTTGTACGCAGGACCCCAATGATGTTCCTGATTCTGTCTTGGCACAGCTTGGCCTAAAGGTCCAACATGCTCTGAGAGCATTCACTGCCAAGGATCGCCAGATGATCAGACGTGTCGCACAAAATTTCCCCATCTCCGATTATTATAAGACCGAAGAGTTGCTGACTTCCCTGGGGACAGGTGAGGCCCTGGTGACCGTGCTCAACGAAAAAGGTGTCCCAACACCCCTGACAGCCACCTTGCTCAGAGCGCCTATTTCAAGGATGGACATCCTCACAGGGCATGAAATCGACGACCTGGTGCGTGATTCAGATCTGGTCAATAAATATAACCAGGATTTCGACCGCCAGAGTGCCTACGAGATCATCACTCAGAAGCTGGAACGGGCTTCAGAGGAGGAATTCCGAAAAGAAAGGGAAGCTGAATACGAACGGGCCCGCAAAACCACGGGTAGACAAAAGGAAAAACCATCGATGGTGGAGAAACTCTCCAAAAACACCATGGTACGTCAGCTGGGAAGAACCGTCATGCGTGAGCTGACCAGAGGCATCCTTGGAACACTGGGTGTCAAACTCAGGAGATGATTTCGGTGTGACCGTTGTAAATGTAATTGAACTGACCCCGTAACGATGTGCGATCTGTTGTCCGCTGGAGGTAAAAAAATCCTGTTTTACAACGTTGAGAATCTCTTTGATACAAGAGATGATCCGGAAACACTCGACAACGAATACTTGCCCCGGTCGGCGAAAAAATGGGATAAGACACGCTACCACACCAAGATCAATCATATTTCAAAAGTTATTGGAGCTGTGGGGAACGACCTGCCTGTGATTGTCGGCCTCACCGAGGTCGAAAACAATGACGTGCTCAGCGATCTATGCCACACCGATTATCTCAGATCAGGGGATTACGGTTTCGTTCATTATGATTCCATGGATGAGAGAGGTATTGACGTTGCCCTTCTTTTCCGTCAGGAATATTTTCATCCCCTTACGTCACAACCCATCCCGCTGACCTTTCCTTTTGACCAGGAGGACAGAACCCGTGACGTACTTTATGTCAAAGGTCAATTCAGAGGGGAGGATACCGTGCACATCTTTGTGAACCACTGGCCTTCAAGGCGGGAAGGAGTGATGGAATCGGAGCCAAGGAGAACCCAAGCTGCCCGGACCGTCCGTCACTTTATGGATGATATCTTAATCAAGGATCCTCTGGCCAAGATCCTGCTTATGGGCGACTTCAATGATCTGCCAGACAGCTATAGCCTGAAGAAGATCCTCGGTGCCGAGCCGAAGGATGGCTCAGGAAAAGGAAATCTGGTCAATCTTGCCTATCCTTTGTTCCGTAAGCGTGTGGGAACGATCAACCACAGGGGCAGGTGGCATTTGTTTGACCAGATCATCGTCAGTCGCTCACTGATCAGCACCGGTACGGGCCTTTCCATCCTACCCGGCAGTTTCCGGATCGTTGACGCTTCCTGGCTCATGTTCACTCATCCCAGATACCACGAGAAGATGCCCAACAAGACCTATTCGGGGAATGAGTACCATGGGGGGTATTCGGATCATCTTCCGGTATATGTTACTGTGAACGAGCAGGATATGGAGTAAAATCCAAATTTCAAATCCCAAATTCCGACCTGCTTCCCGCTTCCCGCCAACTGTTAACTGTCAACTTTCAATATAAATTACCCCATTACTCAAGAATTCTTAACTTTGCAATATGAATCACTAAAGACCAATTACACTATTATGGGAAAACATGGAATAAAGATCGTTGAAGTCGATGTCGATGCATTGCTGAAGATGCTCAGTGAGGCACTGAGTGAAGAATGGCTGGCTTACTATCAGTACTGGATAGGCGCCCGGGTCATGGAAGGACCTATGAGAAGCGAGGTTGAGCCCGAGCTGTTGCTCCATGCTGATCAGGAACTCAATCATGCAGTCATGGTCGTGAACCGGATCATCCAGCTCGGCGGCACTCCAGTGCTCAACCCCGATCATTGGATCAAACTGAGCCGGTGCCCATACGATGCCCCCAGTGACCCGTATATCGAGGAGATCCTCAAACAAAACCTCAGCGGGGAACGCTGCGCCATCAAAAGGTATAAGGAAATCGCCGACTTCACCGCAGGAAAGGATCATACCACGCATCAGATCGCAACCATCATCCTCGGTGAGGAACTTGAGCATGAACAGGATATTGAGGACTGGCTTACCGATCTGGAAAGGATGAAGGACGATCTTCGCAAATTGCGGCTTTAGATCAACATGTCATCGGGACGAGCATTGAACATTTGACCGGCTCAGCTGTTCGTTCTATGATAAGAAGTAATTCATATATTTATTTCGATTATATATGTTGTTCGATTTGGATCTCATCACCGGGGTGTATCGGCGTCTGCCTGAAAAAATACAGGCGGCCCGAAAGATGTTGAATCGTCCCATTACACTCACGGAAAAGATACTCTACGGTCATCTCTATGAAGAAACACCCGGCCACCCATACAAAAGGGGAGCCGTTTACGTCAATTTTGCCCCGGATCGTGTGGCCATGCAGGATGCAACCGCTCAGATGACGTTGCTGCAATTCATGAACGCAGGAAAGAAACAGACGGCAGTGCCCACCACGGTGCACTGCGACCACCTGATTCAGGCGCACGCGGGATCACGCGCTGATCTTGACTTTGCGATGAAACAGAACAGGGAGGTGTATGATTTCCTGCAGTCTGTTTCATCAAAATACGGGGTCGGGTACTGGAAACCAGGGGCAGGCATTATTCATCAGGTCATCCTGGAAAATTATGCCTTCCCGGGGGGAATGATGATCGGTACCGATTCCCACACGGTCAATGCGGGCGGATTGGGAATGATCGCCATCGGGGTGGGAGGGGCTGACGCGGTGGACGTGATGGCAGGCATGTCATGGGAACTGAAAATGCCTAAGCTCATCGGCGTAAAACTGACCGGGCATCTGAACGGCTGGACGTCTCCCAAGGATGTCATCCTGAAAGTCGCTGGCATTCTTACGGTAAAAGGCGGTACTGGAGTCATCCTCGAGTATTTCGGGGAAGGTGCCGACAGCCTTTCGGCGACAGGCAAAGGGACGATCTGCAACATGGGGGCGGAGATTGGTGCCACAACGTCGGTCTTTGGATATGACGATAAGATGTCGTCCTACCTGCGTTCGACTGGAAGAGGCCCTGTGGCTGACCTTGCCGATACCTTGCGCGACCATCTTCGTTCCGATCCCGAGGTGTATGACCATCCTGAAAAATATTATGACCAGCTGATCGAGATCGATCTTACGGCGCTGGAGCCTCACATTAACGGTCCTTATACTCCGGATGGGGCCTATCCCATCTCGGTTTTCGGAAAGATAGCCACAGAGAAAGGATATCCCCTGAAAATTGACGTCGGACTGATCGGCTCCTGTACCAATTCTTCCTACGAGGACCTTACCCGGGCTGCTTCGGTAGCTCGTCAGGCGAAAGAAAAGCACCTGAAGGTCCGGTCGGAATTTACCGTCACTCCCGGTTCGGAACAGATACGGTATACCGCCGGGCGGGACGGACTGCTGGAAGTCTTTGAGAGCATAGGAGCGGTGGTCCTGTCGAATGCCTGCGGGCCGTGTATTGGTCAATGGAAGCGGGATATCGACAATCCAGACAGAAAAAATACCATCATCAACTCTTTTAACCATAATTTCGCCAAGCGTAACGACGGCAATCCCAACACCCACAGTTTTGTGACCTCCCCGGAGATCGTCACCGCCCTCACCATCGCCGGAACCCTGATGTTCAATCCCATGACCGACACGCTAACCAACGACCGGGGTGAGCAGGTGATACTAGATGAACTGGAAGGCATCGAACTGCCCCCCTCAGGCTTCGATGTGAAAAATCTGGGTTATATTGCACCCGACGAGGGTAACGAAGACCTTGAGGTCATCATCAGGCCCGATTCCGAACGGCTGCAGGCCCTGGAACCATTCCCGCCCCATGAAGGCGGGGATCTGATGAACCTCCGGCTGCTCATCAAAGTCAGAGGGAAATGCACCACCGACCACATCTCTATGGCCGGTCCCTGGCTGAGGTTTCGCGGCCACCTCAACAACATCTCCAACAACCTGATGATGGGGGCGCTGAATGATTTCAATGAGCAGACCAATCTGGTCAAAAATCAGCTGACGGGGTTGTATGATAAGGTAAGCAATGTCGCACGGCATTATAAAACCAACCGCGTCGGATCCATCATTGTCGGGGATGAGAATTACGGTGAGGGCTCCTCACGAGAACATGCAGCCATGGAACCCCGCCATCTGAACGTTAGGGTGGTACTGGTAAAATCCTTCGCAAGGATCCATGAAACGAACCTGAAAAAGCAGGGGATGTTGGCCCTGACATTCGCTGATAAACGGGATTATGACAAGATCAGGGAAGATGATTTGATCGATGTGATGGGATTAGCTGATTTTCAGCAGGGTAAGCCGCTGACGGTCCGCCTGAACCATACAGACGAAACCAGGGAGCAGTTTGCTGTCAACCATTCCTACAACCAGGTCCAGACCGGGTGGTTCATGGCCGGCAGCGCGCTGAACCTTATCAGGATGAAACAGAAGTAAAGGACCCGGAAGCGTAAAGTGAGAGACAATAAAATAATCGCTGCCGAACGCCGTTTGATTTATAGCCTTTAAAGGAAAGATAAATGTGTCACTATAATCCAGTTCATTTGTGAAGAAATATCGTCTTTTTGCTGCTCTGCTTCTTTTTGCTCTTTCTTCCAGCGTTGCTGATCTATCCGGTCAGACCGGAGGAGATAATACCTTTGAATTCCTGAATCTACCCAACTCCGCCCGTATCGCATCCATAGGGGACAACTACCTTGCAGCAAAGGATAAGGACCTCACCCTCACCCTGACCAATCCTTCGCTGATCACCAGCGACATGAACAATTTCTTGTCTTTCAGCTTTGTCGACTATTTTTCGGATATCAATTACGGATATGCCATGTATTCCCATTCCTTCAACAAAATAGGGAACTTCATGGGAGCAATGCAGTTTATTGATTACGGATCGTTCACTTATGCTGATGAAACCGGTCAGACCTCAGGTACTTTTGGAGCGTCGGAATATGCGCTGAACATCGGCTGGGGCAGACCGCTCGACTCTTCGTTTACGATCGGCGCCACCCTCAGGGGTATTTATTCCTCCCTTGAGACCTATAATTCCTACGGCCTCGCAGTGGATGTCGCAGGATCCTATACCAACCGTTCCGGAAACCTGACCGTGTCGCTGATCTTCCGAAATATTGGTACGCAGTTGAAATCTTATTATGCGAGCCACCCTGAACCCTTGCCCTTTGAAATCAGCGCGGGAATGTCGAACCGGCTAAAGCATATTCCGTTTCGTTATTTTATTAATTACCACCACATTGAGAAATGGGACCTTACCTATGTGGATCCGAATGATCCAGGCCTGATCGATCCCCTGACAGGAGAAGTGAAGTCCCAGAAAGGGATTGCCGATTTTGCAGACAAATTCATGCGCCATATCGTCATCGGCGGTGAGCTGATGCCCGCCAGGTTCCTGAGTCTGAGGATCGGATATAACTACCAAAGACGTCAGGAACTCAAGGTTTATGAAAAACCTGCGACCGTTGGCATATCATGGGGCGTCGGGCTGAAGATCTCAAACTTTGAATTCAGTTATGCACGTTCCGCGTATCACCTGACGGGCTCTCCGAATTTCTTTACCCTTACGACCAATCTCAGCGGATTTACCAGGAAAAACAAATAATGACCACTGCCATGCAGGTCTCGATCGATCATACTGCAGGCTTTTGCAAAGGAGTGGAATATTCCGTAAGCGTCGCGGAGGATGAACTGAAGTCCGGACAGCCCTTATACTGCCTGGGGGAGATCATACACAACCGTCAGGTCTTGAACAGCCTCTGCGACAAAGGCCTGATCATCATCGACCATGCTGTTTTCAGCCAGCTGAAAGATGTCCGTGTGCTGATCCGTGCCCACGGTGAACCACCTGAAACATATCGGATTGCAAAGGAGAACAACATCACGCTCATTGACACAACCTGCCGCATCGTTAGAACACTGCAGCAGAGGATCCGGGATGATTACGCTGAATCGGCCCTTCAGGGAATGCAGGTAGTAATCGCAGGCAGGAAGGACCACCCTGAGGTGAAAGGCCTTCGCGGCCAGATCCCCCAAAACATGTTCATCATCTCCTGTGAGGATGAACTGGAAGATGTTGATTTCAGAAAACCGGTACGGATCTATGCACAAACCACGTTCAATGTGGCATGCTTCAGATCCATCAAGGCAAGGGCTGAAGAGATCTCCCGGAGCATCCCTGATGAGGAAAGAGGCCCGCTGATGATACACAATACGGTTTGCGGACAGGTCAGAAGAAGGGAAAGCGCCCTCGTTGAATTTTCCGGGAATCATCATGTGGTGGTTTTCGTCAGCGATCCTTCCAGCTCCAACGGGAAATTTCTCTTTGACATTTGCAGGGCGAACAATCCCTCCAGCCATTTCATCACCGGACCCGGCGACCTCCAGCCAGGATGGTTCGCTGATGCCCAGTCGGTTGGAGTCACGGGAGCCACTTCAACACCGCTATGGCTTTTGCAGAAAGTGGCTGGTAAAATCACCGAAATCGTATCTTCGCAGCAGGATTGAAATGTATGTTCCTGCAGAAATTATATATCACCGATTTCAAGAATTATCGGGAGGCCGAACTCGACTTCTCTGACAAGATCAACTGCTTTATCGGCCTGAACGGGGCAGGAAAGACCAATCTTCTGGATGCCATCCATTACCTGTCGTTTTGTAAAAGTTATTTTAACCCGATCGACCAGCAAAATATCCGCCATGACACTCTTTTTTTTGCTGTCCATGGTACCTATTTCAAGAACGGGGATACGATGGATCTGGTAAGCTGTATCCAGGAAAGAAACCAAAAGAAGATCGTTAAACTCAACAAGAAGACGTATGACCGGCTGGCCGACCATATCGGCCTTTTCCCGCTGGTAATGGTCTCACCCTACGACCGGGACTTGATCAATGACGGAAGTGAAGTCAGGCGCCGGTATATCGACAGTGTCATTTCCCAGTTCGACAGGTTCTACCTGGATGATCTTATCCAGTATAACAAGGCACTGCTGCAAAGGAACACGCTGTTGAAGATTTTTGCTGAGACCCACCGCTTTGAGGAGAAGTCACTGGAGGTCTGGGATGAAGCATTGGTAAGGCTGGGAAAGACCATCTTCCGGAAAAGAAGGGATTTTATCGGCAGCTTCATACCCACATTTCAAAGGTATTTTGAATTTATCTCCCGTGGGACCGAAAAGGTGAATATTGGATATATCTCCCAGCTTGCAGAGAAGGATATGGGTGCCTTGCTCCTGGAAAACAGAGAGCAGGACAGGCTGGCACGCTATACTACCGGCGGGATACACAAAGACGACCTGGAATTTTCGATCGGTGAGCACCCCATCAAGAAGTTTGGCTCCCAGGGCCAGCAAAAATCGTTTGTGGTGGCCATCAAACTGGCCCAGTTTGATTATACACGTGATATCAAAGGATTCAAACCCATCCTGCTGCTGGACGACATTTTCGACAAACTGGATGAGACCCGTGTGGAGCAGATCGTCAAGCTGGTAAGTGAAAACAGCTTTGGACAGGTGTTCATCACCGACACACAGCAGGACCGTATTCTCCGCGTCATGAAGAGCCTCTGCATCGAGCACAGGATTTTCCGCGTCGACAGGGGAACGGTCGAACCATACTACGAACAACCTGTAGAGAGTGATGAAACGAACGAATGAACAAACGCTCAAGCAAGCGCTTGAGGAAATGCTCAGGACCTACCAGCTGGAAGGCAAGCTTGCAGAGATGCGGGTTATCAAAGCCTGGCCACAGGTGACGGGAAAGCTAATAAGCCGTCATACCCGGAACATTTACATCAATAAAAAAAAGCTTTTTGTCAGGATCGACTCTCCCGCCATCAAGAATGAACTGTTCTACAACCGTCAGAAGGTGGTGGACCTGCTTAACCAGGAAACAGGAGAAAAGGTGATCGAGGAAATTGTGTTCATCTGACGACACCGGAGATCAGCCATCATTCACTTCACTTCGCACCACAGCATTCTTCTATCTTCAATGAAAGCTTCCAGAAGGTCGCCTTTCCTGACAGGCCCTATGCCAGCAGGCGTCCCTGTGAAAAGAAGATCACCCTTCCTGAGTGTCATGAATTTTGACAGGTAACTGATCAGCTCGTCGATAGAGAAGATCATGTCTGCGGTGCAGCCGCGCTGCACCGTATTCCCGTTGAGGTCGAGATGAAAGTTCAGGTCATTTACCCGGGGGAGAATGGCTTTCGGCAAGAAGGGGCTGAGCGCGGCAGCTTGATCGAAGCCTTTGGCCAGTGCCCAGGGCAGCCCCTTCTCTTTGGCCTTCTGCTGAAGGTCACGTGCAGTGAAGTCAATGCCGACGCCAATCGATTCATAGTAGGTGCCGGCTTGGGAAGCACCGATGTTCTTTCCGTTTCTGCAGACCTTCACCACGATTTCCGTTTCATAATGGATATCACGGCTAAAGTCAGGATAAACGAAGGGCCTGTTGCGTCGCAGGATGCTGGTGTCGGGTTTGAAGAAAAAGATCGGATCTTCCGGCACCGGATTGCTCAGTTCCCTGGCATGCTCCCTGTAGTTCCGGCCTATGCAGATGATTTTCATGACGAACAGGTTTTTAGTTGGCAGTTGTCAATTGGCAGTTAGCAGTTTGCAGTTAAAAGTTATATTTAGCCAACTGCCAACAGCTTACTGCCTACCGTGTGTTACCCTTATTGAACTCCCTTAGCTTGATCGCCGTGATGATCTTTTTTGAGTATAACGGAAAGGCGCTTTTCATCATCCAATCATAATACTGGGGCTCAGCCTGAAACACATCCTCGACCAACCGGCCCTTGTATTTGCCGAAATTAAAGACCTCTTTGCCCTGGTCATTGTATATGATGTGTCCTGCAAGATCGGCATAACGTGTATAGAACGAGAATTGGCTCAATGCATCCACGTCGTTCCGGATGGGGAAGGACTGGTTTCCGTTGTTGTCTGTATAGGCTTCGTTCTGGTATCTGTCAAGTTGGGCTTTCAGGACTTCCACGGTGGCGAGGGTATCTGCTTCGGCACTGTGGGCGGATACATGTTCCCTGCCACAGTAAAATTTGTAAGCAGCCCTGAGGGTCCGGGGTTCCATTTTGTGAAAAATGTTCTGAACGTCGATGATCCGGCGATTTTTAAGATCAAAGTCGACACCCGCCCTGAGGAACTCTTCCGCCAATAGGGGTATGTCAAATTTGATGATATTATACCCACCCAGGTCACAGGTAGCGATGTAGGCGTGCAGGTCGCCAGCCATTTCGGCAAAGGTAGGCTTATCCCATACCTTTTCGTCGGTGATCCCGTGTATCCGGCTGGCTTCTTCAGGGATGTGGATGGTTGGATAGATCAGATGGGTTCTGAGCTTGCTGGAACCATCCGGCATCATCTTCAGCAAGCTTATTTCAACGATCCTGTCGGTGGCGATGTCAGTACCTGTGGTTTCCAGATCGAAGAAGACGACAGGGCGTGTGAGGTTCAGTTCCATGCGGCAGGTTTCAAACGGTGCGGTTCATGTCGAAGTTCTCAAGGTATTCGGCCACCCGCTGAAGATACATTCCACCCAGTGCACCATCGACCACGCGGTGATCATAGGAAAGAGAAAGGATGCACATACTCCGTATCCCGATCATGTCACCTTCATCGGTTTCGATCACGACAGGTCTCTTCCTGATCACTCCGATCCCCAGGATAGCTACCTGTGGTTGGTTGATGATCGGCGCTCCGGTCAGGCTTCCGAAACTGGCCAGGTTCGTGATGGTGAACGTGCCTCCCTGGATGTCATCCGGCTCCAGCTTGCCTGTGCGCGCCCTGTTGGCCAGGTCGTTGATGGTCTTGGCCATGCCCAGAAGGTTCTTCTGATCGGCATTTTTGATGACCGGGACGATCAGGTTTCCATTGGGCAGGGCAGTGGCCATGCCGATATGGATGTTCTTTTTGATGATCACCGTGTATCCGTCTACGGAGGCATTGACACCGGGATAATCCTTCAGTGCCTTGGCAGCAGCCTCAAAAATGATCGGAGTGTAGGTCAGTTTCTCTTTCTCTCTCCTGAAGAACTCATCCTTCATCTTATCGCGCCATCTGACTACCCGGGACATGTCTACCTCGATGAAGGATGTGACGTGAGGTGAGGTTTTTTTCGACATCACCATATGATCTGCTATCAGGCGGCGCATCCGATCCATCTCGATCATTTCGTCGCCGGGACTTGCCAATACCATGGGGCCTTCCTGGACGGATGGCTTGGGAAGAACGGGGGACACAGGTACTTCTTTTGCCTCCGGAAGGGTTCTGCGGGTGATGTAACTGAGCAGATCATCCCTCGTCAGCCGGCCATCCTTGCCCGTTCCCGGGATCTGTTCCAGCTCACTGAGCGGGATGGATTCCTGTTTGGCGATGTTTTTGACCAGAGGAGAATAGAACCGGGAACGGGCTGCAGTATCCGCAATAACCTCTGTCGGAACAGCCCTGGATGAAGCCTCCTCAGCCTTTGTTTCAGATCTGCTGAGAGGAACCTGCTGTCTGGATTCCTGCGACTCCGCATTTTCTTCTCCGCCATCCACGGAGATGACGGCAATGATCTTTCCGACCGGCACTACATCACCTTCCTTGAAAAAGATTTCCGCAAGCTTTCCATCCACCGGCGAAGGAATCTCAGAATCAACCTTATCAGTGGCGATCTCGACAATGACATCCTCCTCCGCGACAAGGTCCCCGACATTCTTTATCCACCGGATGATCGTCGCTTCAATGATGCTCTCTCCCATCTTGGGCATTACGAGTTCAAACCTGGTCATATGCTTTTTATTGATGATCCTTTTTGATGTCGTGCAAAAGTAATCAATCCACCTAACAAATAACATCCTAAAATGTTCAGGGAGTATTGCTTCTACTTTCTGCCGAGATCCCTGAATCCCCGGTAGAGAATGCTGAACTCATTCGCCAGGGAAAAATTTCGTGCATACAGTAAATTCAGGCGGTCGATGGTTTGCGTGTCAAAAGAAGGATTTTTAAAGATATCCGTCGGATTTAATATTCCTTTCTTGATCAGCGGTAAATGAGGC
Source organism: Bacteroidales bacterium (assembly GCA_028716265.1). Taxonomy (GTDB): domain Bacteria; phylum Bacteroidota; class Bacteroidia; order Bacteroidales; family JAGONC01; genus JAGONC01. The sequence continues at coordinate 49,187 of JAQUQD010000005.1, forward strand.
GTCCCATGCTGATGATGGGTGGCGTATCCAATCCAGGTACATTTCCCGAAAAGAACCCTGAAACAGTTGCCAATAAAATTCAGGGGATTTCTCACGATAAAGAGGGTTACCGGGAAACTGGCCAGAAGCACCAGGCTGCCAATGAGGTCAAAAGCACGCTTGTTCCTTCTGTTTCCGGGCTTGTCGACGGAATTGATGTCGATTATATAGGGATCCCCGGAAGTGTTGATGGATTGGCTGCCGATGATGGCCAGGGACTCAGGCGGTGCGATCTTGTATTCCACCTGGGCGTTGTGCAAGTCGGTCATCTTATCGATGATCTCCTGGGAGGAAATATCCTTAGCACAGAAAATGACTTCCTCGATCTTGTAGATAGCAATGATGTCCTTGATCTGATTTATGTTTCCGATGAATCCGTGAATCGTGGATACCTCTTTTTTTACATTGACAAGACCGATGAATCCCGGATCCGGCGTGGATCTACGAAGCAGGTCAGCCACACGTTCAGCCTCTTCTTTTTCTCCGATGATCACGTACCTTCTTCCTGCGTACCGTTTGATCTGAAAAGCTTTTATTCCAAGCAGATGCAACATATAACGCAAAATGGTTATGATGATCATGGCCCACAGGGCTCCCAGCAGGATCAGCGCCCGTGAATACCGGTAGGTCTCGGGAAGAAGGCTGTAAAAAACCAGGATGGTTATCGTACCCATGAATATGCCTAGGTACACCCTGTTCATCCGGAACGGCCGGTCGTAGCCACCACTCAGAAAGACAGCGAGGATCCACAGAACGACATAGGCAGGAATGGCCACAGCTACCAGTTCTACAGGGTAATGACCTCCATCAAGGTATACGAGGTTTTCCTCCCAGTAATTCTTTATAAGGTAAATGCCCAGATAGATCAGACCGGCATCCATCAGCGGAAGGAAGACCGACTTCAGAAAGCGGCTGAGAATTGCCAGGGATGCCCTGAAATATACGGCGAGGTTGATGAGAAAAGATAACAGGCGGGCATTCCTGGAAGAGAAATGCTTCCTGGCAAAAATGACCATGGCATGATAGAAAACACGCACGTAATTGACACTGCTCTTCTTGGTGCTTTCGCCTTTGTAATGTATGATCCGTGTTCTGGGAAAATAGTAATTCCGGTAACCTGCCTTGATGATCCGGTAAGAAAGATCAATGTCTTCGCCATACATGAAGAAATCTTCATCCAGCAGTCCCGTCTTATCCAGGGCTTCCCTACGGATTAGCATAAAAGCGCCCGAAAGGATCTCCACCTCATGGACCTCATCCTTGTCAAGATAACCCAGATGGTACTGGCCGAACCTTCGGGACCTGGGAAATAGGCGCGACAATCCAAAGATCTTATAGAATGCCACGGTGGGAGTAGGAAGACCTCTTTTTGATTCGGGCAGGAACCTGCCTTTCCCATCCACCATCTTCACGCCAAGTGCGCCGGCATCCGGATGGGAATCCATAAAACCGATGATCTTTTCAAAGGTATCGTCTTCGACCACCGTATCCGGATTCAGCAACAGGACATATTCACCTTGCGACCTGCGTATGGCCTGGTTGTTCGCCCTGGCAAAGCCAGTATTTTCATTGTTTTCGATAAGGACTACCTCAGGGAATTTATCCCTGACCATCTCCACCGAGCTGTCCACCGAGTTGTTGTCGACAACGAACACCTCCGCCTGTATTCCTTGCAAAGCCTTTCTTACCGAAAGCAGGCATTGCTCCAGAAAGTACTTGACGTTGTAGTTGACGATGATGACGGAAAGAGTCATAATCGGCTATTTTTTTGGATTCTCATTCTTTAGCGGTTTCAGGTTGCAAGTTTCAGGTTTCAGGTTACAGATTGCAGGTTGCAATACTTTAGGTTAATAAACCTGTAATCTACAATCTATAACTTGCAACTTGAAACTATTTCACCTTTTCCCAGTCCCCGAAATGCTCTGTCGCCACATGGGTCTTTGGTTCCGTGGTCCGGAATTCATTCGAGTTATAGGTCCATTCCATGGTTTCCGATCCCCCTCCGCTTTGGGTCGTGATCAGGAACCGGTTCGAGAGGTTCCCGATCCCCAGTGCCTGGTTCCTTGGTGAATCGCTGTCGCCCCCGGAAGGATCGACCGGGATCCAGCCATAGTTGGGCAGGTATACTTCCACCCAGCGATGAAAGACATCATCCATGCTGGTGTCATCACCCCGCACTACCACCGACCCCACATAACGCGCCGGAACGCCCGCAGCCCTGCACATGGAAATGAACACAAAGGTATATTCAGAGCACGAGCCGTTCCCCCTGCTGAGGACAGTAGGAGCCGTGTTCCAACCGCCCGTCATTTCATAGTACATACGATCATTGATGTAATTATAAATATGACGCACCATCCAGTATACATTATCCTGGCCGGTTACGGCCTCTTTCACCGCCTGCTGGATCACCGGGTGATGGATCTGGTATTTCTCGTTATCTTCCAGGTACTTCGAGGTGATGTCTTTCGGGATGTCGGTCAGTGAACCAACCAGGTCGGGAAAAATAAAATAGCGGACCGCGTATGTTTTCACTTCACTCACCATCTTGACCTCGATTTGCTCGCCTGGGAGGATATTTTCCAGATGGTATACCGCTGTCCTCTGCCCCCAGCGGTCGGTGAAGAATTCAGTCGGGACAGGAGAAAACCGGATGTCTCCCATAATATCCTGACTGTCCCTTTTTTCAGGGATGGCCAGATGCACATCCGAGGTCAGAATCCTTCCGGGACCGAAGTTGGTGGTGAAATGGCGGTATGTGACGATAGCGTGCCGCTCGTTGTAACGGATGAACTTTTCGCCATCCCTTGTCTTCAACTCATAGATCCTGTTATCCTGATCGTCGATGACCCATAATGCGTTGCCATCAAAGCACATGTCCATCGCAAATTCACCGGGGGTGCTGGTAATCAGCAGCACGGATCCGGTTACAGGATCCAGCATGTAAATCTCATTGGTGATCCTGTCGGAGACCCAGAGGTAGTCACCATCATAGGTTATGCCCCGCGGATCGACAGAAGGGGAGGAAAACGAGCGGATCGTGGTCCCATCCTGAGGGCTGAACTGGATGATCTCCTCTGCGTCGCTGTCAGTGCACCAGAGATACCCCCCGTCCCAGGTCAGGCCATGGGTGATACCCGCGGGGGACTGTACGGTGTGAAGGATGTTGCCGTTCGCGGGATCAAGCTTGTAGATCTTTGCGTTGTAGTTTTCTGACAGGGGAAGCCCACCCTGAAAGTCAATGTTCCATAAATATTCTCCGTCCCACGCTAATCCAGCGGGCCAGTAACCCGGAGATGGAATCGACCGTATGACCTTTCCTGTCAATGGATCGAGGCAAAAAATCCTGTCAAGGTAGCGGTCTGCCACCCAGAGGTTGCTACCATCATAGGTCAGGCCCGTAGGATACTCCCCCGGGGTGGGGAGGGAACGGATCACTTCACCCGGATGGCCCATAACGGTTGATATTGAATTAAAGGTCATTGCAATAAGGATAGACCAGAGCATCCACTTTCTCATAAGCGCGCGTTTTTTATAATGAAAACCGACGGCTAAGTTAAACAGAAATTTCATTCTTCACCATTCCCTTTCTCGAATCTCTGCCGGGAGTGATTCCTGCGGGATACTTTCTGCTATCTTTGCAGGCCAATTCATATTCGTTTTACTGACCTCTCCCTCGGGAGGGATCAATTTGGGATATCATTGGGTTCCTACTAGTTGTTGCATGCGAACCAAAAAAAAAGATAAAACCCTCAGGATGATCACCCTGGGTTGTTCGAAGAACACAGTGGATTCTGAGAAGCTATTGAAACAATTCAGTGAAAACGGTTATACGATCCTTTCGGATGTTTCCGGCCGGAAAGCATCTGTTCTTATAGTCAACACGTGTGGTTTCATCCATGACGCAAGGGAGGAGTCGATTAATACGATCCTGCAGTGCATCCAGGAGAAGAAGAAGGGTAATGCCGAAAAGTTGGTGGTCATGGGATGCCTCGCCCAGCGTTACCGTGAAGAACTCAGGAAGGAGCTCCCTGAGGTGGACGGTATTTTCGGAGTTAGTGAGGCTTCTGCGATCCTGTGCTCACTGGGAGGAGATTTCAGACAGGAACTTATCGGTGAAAGGCTTCTCACCACCCCGCCACACTACGCATACCTTAAAATGTCGGAAGGGTGCAGCCGCGTGTGTTCCTTCTGCGCTATTCCGCTGATCCGTGGGAGGCATGTTTCACGGCCCGAAGATGAGATCCTACGAGAAGCTGATTGGCTGGTCAGAAACGGTGTCAGGGAACTGCTGCTTATCGCCCAGGATCTGACTTTCTACGGGCTGGATCTTTATAAGAAAAGGACATTGCCTTCCCTTGTTGATAAATTGGCAGGAATAGAAGGTCTTGAATGGATCAGGCTTCACTATGCCTACCCTGCCGATTTTCCGCTGGATCTCCTGCAGGTTATTAAGGAAAATCCTAATGTATGCAGGTATCTAGACCTGCCCATACAGCATATCAGCGACAGGATCCTGAAGTCCATGAACCGTGGTATCAGTTCAGGGGAGACCATGGCACTTCTGGAGACCATACGAAGCGAGGTCCCGGAAGTGGCATTAAGGACGACACTGATCACAGGCTATCCGGGTGAGTCGGAAAAGGAGTTCAGTGAGTTGCTTCACTTCGTCCAACAGTTCCGGTTCGAACGGCTGGGAGTGTTTACCTATTCCCATGAAGAGGGCACCCCGGCCCGGGCGCTTAAAAATAATGTGCCGGACAGGGTGAAAAAAAGGCGTGCTGATGAGATCATGCGTGTTCAGGAACAAATATCGTATGAATCTAACCAAAATATGTTAGGCAGAATAATCAATGTTTTGATTGACAGAGAGGAAGACGATTATTATATTGGAAGAACAGAATTTGATTCACCTGAAATTGATAATGAAGTACTCATTAAAAAGGGGCAAACAGTTTGCCTGGCCGGGAATTTTTACCCTGTCCGGGTGACTGACGTTGAAAGTTTTGATATTTTTGGAGAAGTTGTAACCGTAAATTGACATTGAACAGTATGTATAAGAAGCTTTTATTAGTACTGATTCTTGTTGGAGTGTCCTTTCTGGCAGGATCGCAGGACGTATCCGGTTCAGATGCACCTGTCAATCAGATAGACAGTGATAGCCTCAGGCAAGGGATATGGATTGAGGGAACCGGTGACAAAACGAGTAATGGAGAATATGTTGATGGTCTTCGGGAAGGGATCTGGGTCACACGCCAGGCGGGTGGCATGCTTTCCGAGATCTCGAATTATGCAAAAGGAAAGAAAGAAGGCCTTACGGTTGGGATCGATTCCAGGGGCTATGTATTTGAAGAGGCAAACTACAAAGACGGGCAATTGCACGGAACATCGGTCAGGTACCTCCGCGGGGGACAGAAACTACAGGTCATCAATTATAAGAATGGCCTATACCATGGAATGAAGACCATCTACTACGAGCATATGCCCGGGAAGATCATGGAAGAAACGATGTATCAGGAAGGCGAGAAGCACGGTCTGTCGAAATGGTATGATCAGGATGGGAACCTGATGGCCGAGTATATCTATGCGATGGGGAAGCTTGACGGTATTCAGAACACCTACTTCCCGCAACTGAAGCCACAGACAGAAGAGGAGTTTCGTGACGGAATTCCCTCAGGTCTCCATAAAGAGTACTTCAGTAATGGAAACGTCAAAATATCAGGTAATTACCTGGACGGTAAAAAACATGGTAAATGGCAGGAGTTTGATGAAAACGGAAAACTGGTAAAAGAAACCCGGTTCGTCGATGGAGTGGAAAAAAGTAAGTAGCATGATCATAGGATCCCCGTCAACTGGTTGAAAAAATCAGCCCAGTCAATTCCACCGTACTTCTTGCCGAAGCGTAGCATGATCAGCTGTTTGGGACGGTTGACAAACATGTATTGCCCCAGCAATCCCTTGGCGAAGAAGGACTCTTCATCTTTAAGCACCCTCCAGTTGTAAGTGAATGGATAACCATCCTGATCCAGGGAGTCGTTGACAATCCGGGTGGACCGCCTTACCCATTCTTCAGGCATGACCTGTTTCCCGTTCCATAGCCCATTGTTGAGATATAAACGTCCGAATTTGGCAAAATCCCTTGTGGTGGCATTCAGACATCCGAACATCTTGATATGGTCATGCTTCATCGAATCGATGTTCCATGTGGCATCGTTTTCCATACCAAGAGGTTTCCATAATTTTCCCTCCAGGTATCTGGAAATTTTCATTCCTGTCGCTGCTTCTATGATAAATCCAAGAAGTTGCTGATTACCGCTGTTATAATGATAGTGAAGGTCGGGAGGTTCCTGTATTTTCAGTCTGGAGGTATATTTTTTCAGGTCGATCCCGTAGTAAAACCTTGCCGCATCACCGAACGGATTGGAATAGCTTTCATTGAAACGGATACCAGATCTCATGTTCAGCAAATGCTCAATGGAAATCTGCTGAAAGCCATTATGTTTGACCCACGGCAGGAAGTCGGTCACTTTTTGTTCGGTGCCCTTGATTTTCTTTTCTCCGATAGCTATCCCCGCGAGGGCAGATACGAACGATTTGGTTACCGAAAAGGAGGGAACGATGGTTTCAGGAGAATAACGGCCGAAGTATTTCTCATAAATGATCCGGTCGTTTTGAATGACCAGGAAGCAGGTGGTTTTATGACGCTGAAGGAATTCTTCCAGGGAAGCCCCCTGATGACGAGTGAATCCGGGGGGGACAGACAAAGTTGCTTGCGGGGAGGAGGTTCCGAAACGGAAGGGATCGTCGCCCTTTTTTATGATATGATAGGGAAAACGCCACAGGTCCTTCACATCTGCGAAATTCCAGAAGATATAGCGTGTGTAATGGATTGGAAACATAAGCGCAGGTTACTTCAGAAATTACCAGGGTGGAGATGAGGTACGCTTATTATTGGGTATGATATACTTTTTTTCCAGGGGATAAGTCTGCTTTACTACGGGTTTGGAGTGGCTCCTGCTGACTTTTTTGATCTTGGAGGAATAGGCAGGTTTGGTCGTATATTTAACTTTTTCGGGAGTGTATGTTGTTGAAGAACAACCTCCTGAAAGCAACAATATCAAAGAAAACAAAACGACCGTGACCACAGGGATCTTTTTCATTTTCCTTAACATTGCTATGATACCGTTAGATCTTTGAAAAGTGCAAAATTACTGAATTAATATTACAACGGATGCTTTAATTAAATATTTTAGCAATCCGTCCGGGGTCAAATTGAGTTATACGTGGCAAGAAGGAGGAGGGTTGTCTTTCATGAATAAAATTATCCTGAACAAAACCATATTATGCCTGGCATGCTTGCTGGTTTCGCTGCAATTGATCTCACAGCAGGTTCATGTGACGGATACGACCATCCATCTTCCGGAAGTTTCCGTTCAGGCTCCATGGCTTTTTGAGCATACGACCGGACTGAATATCCGTATCATCGATTCTGTTGCATATTCTGCCTTCAGAAACAGGGCGCTGGCCGACCTCATCGCGCAGCAGACATCCATTCAGATTCAGTCCTATAATCCAGGCAACCTTTCGACCGTCACCTTCAGGGGTACCTCTGCGAACCATACCGGCTTTTTGTGGAACGGCATCTTACTCAATCCTGTCAATAATGGGCAGACTGATCTTTCCCTTCTCCCGGTAAGCCTGTTCGACAAGGTATACATTCTCCATGGGGGCACAAGTCCGGTCTTCGGTGAGGGAAACATCGGGGGAGGAATCCATCTCACCAATGAGCCGGACTTTCGCAAACAAAAGGGCCTGAATGCGGGGATTGAGTTCGGCAGCTTCCGATCATTACGTTCAAACCTGACCATTTTACTTTCCAATGACAACTGGTACTTCAGGGCAAATGCTTTCCTCATTTCGGCCAGGAATGATTTTCCATACACCGATAATACAAAACAGGATCAACCGCAGGATACACTGGACAATGCCGTTCAAAAGGGATTGGGGCTGATGGGGACGGTAGCTCATACCATGAAAGGCAATAACCTGCTCATGCTCAATATCTGGTATCAGTTCATGGATCGGGAAATACCGGGTAGCCTGACCTATCGGTTGGAAAATGCGGATCAGTACGACCGTTTTCTCAGGGGGATGCTTACCTGGAAAAAGACGCTCGCTCGTTCCATCGTCCATGTCAGGACAGCATACTTTAATGATTATCTGCATTATACGGAGCAAAATGCAGCGTTTCCCGAGTATGACATCGACAGTAAGATCCAGACACAGACCCTGACAACCGAAGTCAGTGAAAAATACCGGCTGTCGCAGCGGTTCGAACTGACCGGAACAGGTGTATTAAGATTTTCAAAAGTCAGTTCCGGCTATTTTCCTGAAATGAAGGATCAACTTCAGGGCAGTGTGTTCCTGGCTGCTAAATATCTGTTTCCAAAGCAGGAGTGGAAGATCGACTTGAACCTGCATCAGGGCTGGACTGAGGACTATGACGAACCGTTCACACCATCTCTTGGATTGGAAGGGCCGACAGGACGGTACCTGATGATGAAGCTGAGTGTCTCTCATAATTTCAGGAGTCCAACACTGAATGAACGCTACTGGCAACCCGGAGGAAATCCGGAACTGAAACCGGAGAAAAGCTGGAATGAGGAGATTACCCTGTGCCTGAATCCTGAGAAAATGCATCTCCCCGTATTGAAGGTTCTCTCAGTCACATACTTCCATTCCATGATCGATGATTGGATCCGATGGGTGCCGGACCCGGATGATCCATGGTTCTGGTCCCCTCAGAACGTACAGCGGGTTCGTTCGACGGGTATGGAAAGCCGGCTTGAACTTACCAGGAATGTCGGTAAGATTAGTGCAAGCCTCATGGCATCCTATTCCTATACCCGGTCACTGAATAAGAATAAAGAGGCGGATACCTATCGGAAGCAGCTTCCGTACGTGGCTGAACACATGGGAATGATCAACGCCAGGATAGGCTACAGCCGTGCTTTTATGGATTATACGCAGTCTTTCACCGGATCAAGGGCCACCGTAGAGGATCATTCAGAATCCCTTCCGGCGTTCAGCGTCGGCAGGTTGCGTCTTGGCTGCGGATGGGATCTGAAGGTCTGCGATCTTGACCTCTACTTCCGGATGGATAATGTCTTTGACGTTGATTACCAGGTAATCCAGTATTATCCCAACCCGGGCAGAGCCTTCTATGGAGGAGTGGAGCTGAAGATATAACGATAAAACGATTTAACGATTTAACAATTTAACAATTTAGCAATTTAGCAATAGAGTTATGAGTACCAAGGTTAGAATCAAGTGGAACGGTAATATGGCTTTTGACGCCGATGTCAATGGCTTTGCCATCCGGATGGATGCCACTCCGGAGGCGGGAGGAAAGAACCTGGGGCCTCGTCCCAAACCGTTGACCCTCGCTGCATTGGGAGGGTGCACGGGAATGGACGTGGTTTCCATCCTGGAAAAGATGCGCGTAACGCTGGAGTCATTCGATATGAAGATCGAGGCCGAACAAACGGATGAACATCCACGGGTGTACAAAAAAATTCATATTGTATACACGTTTAGGGGGAAGGAACTGCCACTGGAAAAAATACAAAAGGCTGTTGACCTGTCACAGGAAAAGTACTGCGGGGTTTCGGCTATGCTGCGTAAAGCAGCAGCGGTAACGTACGAGATCGAATTGCTTTCGGAGTGAATTTAATCCTTACCTGGTTTGAAGGACTTGGGATTTGGGTGTTGGGATTTATGAGGAACGAATCACCTGCTCCAGCTCTGCCAGGATCATCGCCGTCGCACCCCATATCGTGGCGCCGTTCATAGTGTAGCAAGGAGCGGAAAGTGTGTATCCATGCACAGTGATTTCCTTTACGATCTTAAACTTTGGATCTGAAAGCTGACCGATGCTGACTTCGATTATCTTTTCTACTTCAATGGGATCCGGAAAAAAGGCCGGTCTTTCCGATGTAAAGCCTACTACGGGAAGCACTAAGTAGTTGCTCGGTGGAATATAAAGTTCCGATAACGTTCCGATGATACTGACCGTATGAGGGAGCACTCCGAGTTCCTCCTGCGTTTCCCTTAGAGCGGTTTCGATAAGGTTGGCATCCGATTCCTCTCGCTTTCCGCCGGGGAGGCTCACCTGCCCACCGTGCATGCCCTCATAATCCGGGCGCTGGATCAATACGATGTTCGTATCTCCGCCAACGGGGTACATTAGGACCAAAACACCGCTTTTTTTTGCCTTTGAAGGATCCATGCCTTCCATGAGCCATCTCAGGCGCGACTCGGAAGCCATCCGGAGATGAGCGGTAAGCCCTGGCAACGGCTGGCTGAGCCTTATCTGAAGATGCTCAATGATTTCGCTGAAGATCATAATGTCCGGAAAGTGATCAAAGTTAAAAGGAATTGCGAATGGAACATGGAAACAATAAATTTAATCTTACTTTTGTATCTGAATATTAACCTGAATAAATAATGAAACCTCAATCGGTCAGAACTGTTTTTTTCTGGATAACCCTGCTTTTACTGGTAGGTTGTTCAACGGTACCCATAACCGGAAGGAAACGTGTCAACCTCATTCCTTCTGAACTGATGATCCCGATGGCCTTGCAGGAATATTCTTCTTTTCTTCAGCAAAATCCCGCTCTTCCAGCTTCGGATGAAAGAGTTGTGCCCGTAAAGACCGTCGGTAACAATATCAGCAATGCGGTCATGCAGTTCCTGTATGACAACGATATGAAGAAAGAGGCCGAAAATATGGCCTGGGAATTCAATGTGGTAAATGATCCAACGGTAAATGCCTGGTGCATGCCCGGAGGAAAGATCGTTTTTTACACCGGTATCTTACCCCTGGCCGATGGGCCGGCGGGAATTGCCACCATCATGGGACATGAAATTGCACACGCTTTTGCCAAACACGGTGAGGAGAGAATGACACAACAGCTTGCCATTCTTGTCGGCGGACTCGGTCTGGAATATGCACTTAGGAATGAACCACAGACGACCAACGACATATTCCTTACAGCCTATGGAGTGGGTTCTCAGCTTGGTCAGCTTGCATATTCGCGTAAACATGAATATGAGGCCGACAAGCTGGGCATGGTCTTCATGGCCATGGCCGGCTATGACCCTTCCAGCACCATCGCGTTCTGGCAGAAAATGTCACAGCTTCACGGCGGTTCTGCCATGCCTGAATTCCTGAGCACGCACCCCAGCGATGAAAACCGGATAGCCAAAATGCAGGCATTCCTGCCTGAAGCAATGAAATATTACAAGGGAGAAGTCAAGAGCGGTGGCAAGAAGAACGGCGGACGAGGTGCGATAAAATTATAACATGATGCATGAAGAATGTAATATTAAAAAGTAAATATTTAATGCTTCATACTACTTTCTTCTTACTAACTAGATAGTTATGACCTGGACACTTATTGTTATCCTGTTCCTTGTCGGCTTCATCCTGTTGCTGCTGGAAATGCTTGTCATTCCGGGAATAACGGTAGCTGCCATTCTTGGTTTTATCGCTATTGCACTGGCGGTGTGGGGTGCCTTCGCTTCCTATGGAACGACTGCCGGTTTCATCACCCTTGGCGTCAGTATCGTAGGATCCATCGTCTTTATTATCATTGCACTGAAAGCCAGGACATGGAACCGCTTCAGCCTTAAATCTTCCATTGACGGAAAGGTGAACGTGATCGGAGAAAATGCAGTAATGCGGGGAGATGAAGGCAAAACAGTGTCACGGCTTGCACCGGCCGGAAAAGCCATGATCAATGGAGAGTACTATGAAGTACATACTATTGGAGAGTTTATAGACCCCGGTGCAGATATCGTGGTCACCAAAGTTGAATTCAATAAAATCACTGTTAAACTTAAAGATGCATAAATTATGGGAACTAATCTGCTTGTTATGCTTCAGGCGGCCGGAACAAACATATTCGTCATCGTGGCCATCGGCATTGCCGCTCTCGTAGGACTGTGGATCATCTTCTACTTTGTGCCCGTCGGCCTGTGGTTTACAGCTTTGCTGTCCGACGTGAGGATATCGCTTATCCAGCTGATCCTGATGCGGTGGAGGAAAGTGCCCCCCCAGGTCATCGTACGTAACCTGATAGCTGCCACCAAGGCAGGATTGAAACTGAACAGGAACGAACTGGAAGCGCACTATTTGGCCGGAGGGAATGTCCAGGCTGTGGTCAATGCATTGATCTCTGCCGATAAGGCCAACATGAACCTTGACTTCAAAACGGCAACCGCCATCGACCTGGCCGGACGTGATGTCCTGCAGGCCGTCCAGATGTCGGTTAACCCTAAAGTGATCGATACTCCGCCTGTAGCAGCTGTTGCCAAAGATGGCATTCAGCTTATTGCCAAGGCCAGGGTGACGGTTAGGGCAAACATCAAGCAACTGGTTGGCGGGGCAGGGGAGGAGACCGTGCTGGCCCGCGTGGGCGAAGGTGTGGTTTCTTCCATCGGCTCAGCGGATTCCCATAAGTCTGTCCTCGAAAATCCGGATTCCATTTCGAAAGTGGTCCTGGGCAAAGGCCTCGATTCAGGCACCGCCTTCGAGATCCTCTCCATTGACATCGCAGACATCGACGTTGGAAAGAACATCGGAGCAGTCCTCCAGATGGACCAGGCCAATGCTGACAAGAACATAGCCCAGGCCAAGGCCGAGGAACGCCGTGCCATGGCCGTGGCTAAAGAACAGGAAATGAAGGCCAAGGCTCAGGAAGCCCGTGCCAATGTGATCCAGGCCGAGAGCGAGGTCCCCCTGGCGATCGCCGATTCGTTCAGGAAAGGCAACCTGGGTATCATGGATTATTACCGTCTGCAAAATATCCAGGCCGACACGCACATGCGCGAATCCATCTCCGAACCGCCCGCCAAGCCCAAAGAGAGACTGGATGGGGAAAAGGAGAAGAAATAGCGGTTATTGAGAGGAGAAAGGAGAGAGGAGAGAGGAGAGAGGAGATATAAAAAAATTCCTTAATCTCTCATTTCTCCTGTCTCCTTTCTCCTCTCTCCTCTCACATGAATTCCATGGCCAAATACAGTTCCGAGATTCGAACTCAGTATCGCGAACTCCTGAGTGTCTGCCATCCAGATATATCATCTGATGACAAGATAATGATTCGCAGGGCATTTGAACTGGTCCTCGAGACCTACCAGGATAAAAGGATGGAGTCGGGTGAATTCTATTTTATTCATGGAGTGAATGTTGCAAAGATCGTGGCCGGCGAAATTGGGCTTGGAACCGACTCCATCGTTGGTGCCCTCCTTCATAATATCCTCTATAAGGCTAAGGTCACACAGGATACTATCGAGGAGTCTTTCGGAAAGATAGTGGCGTTTATTCTGCAGGGCCTGACCAAAATCGCCGGGATCTCCACCCAACGCTCCTCACTGAATGCGGAAAACTTCATCAAACTGTTGCTCACCCTCTCGCCGGACGTTCATGTCATCCTTATCAAGCTGGCCGACCGGCTGGAATATATGCGGAAGATCGACAGGCTCCCCGAGTCGCTGCGTTCCCAGATCGCCCCTGAAACATCGCTCCTGTACGCTCCCATTGCGCACCGTCTGGGGCTTTACCATATCAAGACGGAGCTGGAAGAGCTTTCCATGCAATACGCTTATCCGGAGATCTATCATGATATTCTGAGGCGGCTGGAAGAAACTCAAAAAGCCAGGGAAACCTATATCAGCAACTTCATCATACCGGTGGAGAAAGAGCTTAAAAAGCATGGATTGACCTGTGAGATCAAGGGACGATCCAAGTCGGTATCGTCTATCTGGAATAAGATGAAAAAACAGGGAGTGGATTTCGACGAGGTGTACGACCTGTTTGCCATACGCATAATCATCGATACGACAAGGGAAAACGAGAAGGCGGATTGCTGGAGGATATATTCCATCGTGACAAACCTCTATCAGCCTAACCCAAAACGGCTCCGCGACTGGCTAACCACACCTAAAGCCTCCGGCTATGAATCGCTGCATACTACGGTCATGGGTCCCGACGGCAAATGGGTGGAGGTTCAGATACGTACCAGGAGAATGGATGAAATTGCCGAAAGTGGAGGTGCCGCTCACTGGAGATATAAGGAATCTGTCCTTGAGAAAGACCAGGTCTCCTGGGTTTCTGAGATCAGGCAGACGCTCGAACGAACAGACCAGTTCGGGGCCGATGATTCGAAAAAGGCAAAGCTGGAACTCTATTCCAGGGATATATTTGTTTTTACCCCCAAAGGGGATATCAAAAAATTGCCGATGGGCGCATCTGTGCTTGATTTCGCCTATGAAGTTCATTCCACTGTGGGAAATTCGTGCACCGGTGGCAAGGTGAACAATAAGATCGTACCGCTGCGGCATGTCCTTCAAAACGGGGACGTGATCGAAATCATCACCTCCAGGACACAAAAACCCAAATCGCATTGGATAGATTTCGTAGTTACGCCAAAAGCGAAATCAAAGATCAGAAGGGCGATCAAGGAGCTGCAATTCAGGGAAGCAGACCAGGGAAAGGAGATGCTCAAACGAAAATTCAGCCAGCTGAGGCTGACCTTTGACAATGAAAATATTGACAGACTGGTCGCTTTCTTCAAATTGTCAGATCCTCTTGAACTCTACCATAACCTGGCCATCGGCAAGATCGATCCGATGCAGGTAAAGGAATGTTTCATCCCGGCAGCACCTGAGACAGAGAAACCAAAGACGGCTGATGCCGGACTTCTGGAACGTATTGAATCAGAGATCCAGCAGTCGGTCCGCCCCGGCGACCTGCTGCTGATCGGTGGGAAGTCGGATATCGACGTCTATAAATTTGCCAAATGCTGTAACCCGGTCTTCGGCGATGATATCTTCGGATTTGTGACCGTGGGTAAAGGGATCAAGATACACCGCGAGTTATGTCCCAATGCCTTTCAGATGAAGATGCGGTACGGCTACCGGATCATCCAGGCCAAATGGATCAAGGCAGATGAAAAAGGACCTTTCTGGGCAAACCTTCAGATTTCAGGAGATGACCAGATCGGTATCGTGAACCAGATCTCGCACCTGATTTCCGATACCATGCGAATCAATATACGGTCATTTTCCTTCGAATCAAAACATAACAAGTTCGAAGGGAACATTCAGATCCTTGTCAAAGACCTCGGACAGCTCAATTACGTCACCAGCCAGATAAAAAAGGTTAGCGGTGTCAAGAAGATCAAGAGATTGAAATAACCTTCTAATTATGAATTACTATGAGAGATTGCATCGGCTGTAAGCTTATTTACAACGACCAGGTCCTTTCCACGGATCTGTTCGACAAATCATCGTTTATGTCGGGGATCATCCTGTATGAGGTGATCGCCTTTTTTAATAAAAAGTACCTTTACCTGGAAGACCATATGCAAAGGCTTGAGTCTTCTTCAAAAATGGCCCGCCTTCCCCTGTGGATTTCTATTGATGAAGTACGGACAAGGTTACTGGAGCTATTGAAAATTAACGATATAGATGATGGCAGTATTAACCTTGTCTTTAATTTTTCCAATGATCCTGTCACTTTTGTGACATACATCAACAAACCGCACAATCCTTCTCAGGATGATTATATCCACGGAATAAGAACACAGCTGCATTTTGATATCCGCACCACGCCCAACATCAAGTTCTTCCTGCAGGATTTCAGGGAGAGGGCAGGGAAAGTCATCCGTGACAACAACCTGTGGGAGGTGATCCTGGTGGATAAAAATGATTACATCACCGAAGCCAGCCGCTCCAACGTATTTATGATCAAAGGCAATGAAGTCATTACCGCCCCCCTGGAGCTGGTCTTACCCGGCGTGACGCGCAAGCATATCCTTGAGATCTGCCGGGATCTAAACATCCCGGTCCGGGAGCGATGCGTCACATTTATGGAATTAAAGAAGATGGATGCAGTCTTTCTTACGGGAACAACTTCCAAAGTACTGCCGGTCAGGTACATCGGCGATTGGGAATTCAATGCTGCTCATCCTGTCCTTCTACAGATCAGGGAAGCCTACGAGGAGGCGATCAAAAAGCACATTGGGATTTAATTTGGGTTGACCTCTCCGCCTGGATGGTGTGTCGAATGAATGTTTTATTTAACACAGCCTCTTCAACACCACCGCCGTCCGGTTCGTGATGTAGATCTTCAGCCGGTGCACGTTCCATATCCCGTCAAAATAGGAAAAATGCTCCACATTTTCATCGATCCTGCCGTGCCCTCCGAAAAGTACATTGTCTGAGTTCAGTATGATTTTGTATTTTCCGGGCTCAGGAACAGTGAAGATATAATCCGTCAGGGAGTGGGAGGGATGCCAGTTGAAGACAAAGACGAGTCCGTTCCGTTCAAAGACGATGGTCTTGTTTGATTCGTCCATATTTAGCTGCCGCGCAAATTCCCAGTTCAGCACGTGGTTTTCTCTGATGATTTGGATCATCTCCTGATCAAAACGGGCCAGGAACTGGTATTTCAGGTTCGGGTCGTCGACCAGCGACCACTGACGGCGTGCATATTTATAGCTCCAGTTATTTCCTTCTCTCGGGAAATCGATCCATTCAGGGTGACCGAACTCATTACCCATGAAATTCAGGTATGCCTGTCCGCCCAGTGCGATGGTGAACAGCCGGATCATTTTATGCAGTGCCATTCCCCTGTCAACCACAAGGTCCGGATCGTCCTTGTGCATGTGCCAGTACATCTCCTTATCCATCAGCCAGAAAGCCAGCGTCTTGTCGCCCACCAGCGCCTGGTCATGGGATTCAGCGTAGGAAACAGTTCTGACACACGGCACGCGGTCATTGAGCACGTTCCACATCTCGTGGATGCTCCATTCCTCATCACGTTTCTCTTTCAGGTACTTGATCCAGAAATCGGGGATGCCCATGCCCAGCCGGTAATCAAACCCGATACCTCCGTCGGGGATCGGTTTGCACAGGCCCGGCATGCCGGTGACATCCTCAGCGATGACCACCGCATGCTTGTTGATCGCATGGATGAGCTTGTTGGCAAGTTGCAGGTACGTGACCGCGTCCCATTCCACACCCTCGTTGAAATACTTTTCGCGGCTGTCGATCACGTCGTTGCCATGATGGAAGTACATCATAGAACCCACCCCGTCGAACCGGAATCCGTCGAAATGGAACTCCTTCATCCAGTATTTCACGTTTGAAAGCAGGAACTGTAGCACCTCCCATTTTCCATAGTCAAAGAGCTTGGAATCCCATGCCGGATGTTCCCCGCGTCCGCCCGGGTGAAAGTACTGGTGATCAGAACCGTCAAATTCGTTGAGCCCTTCGTTGAGGTTCTTTACGGTATGCGAGTGGACAATGTCCATGATCATGCCAATGCCCATCCGGTGTGCGGTCTTGACCAGGTTCTTCAGGTCCTCGGGTGTGCCGAACCGGGAGGACGGGGCGAAAAAGTTGGAAACATGGTATCCAAACGACCCATAGTACGGATGTTCCTGGATCGCCATCATCTGGATGGCGTTATAGCCTGCTTTTTTGATGCGGGGCAGAAGATGGGATGTGAACTCATTATAGGTCCCGATGCCCTCCTTTTCCTGCGCCATGCCCACATGGCATTCGTAGATCAGTAATTCATCCGTTTCATCCAATGAGAAGCGGTCGTTTTCCCAGTTGAATCTCCCGGGCAACCATACCTGTCCTGAAAAATCCTTGGTCTGTTCATCCTGCACCACCCTCCGGATATAGGCAGGTATCCTGTCCCGCACTTGGCCTCCGCCTTCCACCACGACCTTGATTCGGCTCCCGTGCACGAACGAATGCTTATAGATCTCTCCGTCAATGAATATTTCCCAGATCCCGTTGCCCACAGGCGCCAGCGGGTGGGAGTAAGGATTCCAGTTGTTGAAGTCCCCTTTCAGGAACAGTGCATGCGCTTTAGGTGCCCATTCACGGTAGATCCATCCCTTTCTTACCGGATCGCGCGTGATCCCGAAATACTGATAGGCATCGGCGAAAGTGGAAAGGCTGCCAGCATTGGTTTCAATATGACCCAGACGTTCACTGTAACGCTGGTATCTGGCATAGACATCGGCTGCGGCAGGTTCCAGCCACGGATCGTCCCTGACGATCTTCAGGATGCGGAATTTAGAGGGGGGCATCATTTTTTTGTACAAATGTATGGAAAACGAAAATCATTGTTCATTTGTTCAATTGTTCTACTATTAAATTGCTGAATTGTCAAATTGTTTGCACATATTCTCCTGGAACAAGTGGTGCAGTAGGTTCATTACACTGAATAATCATTTTATTGCATAATTTTAATATAAATTATTCAGAGGATGAACGATTAATAAATTTTAATCCTCAAGATTTTAATGATGTTTATGAAGTGTTAGTCGAGTTGTTTGGTGTCAAAAAGACCTTCCTCATTGACGAAGTTCAGCATGTCAGGAATTTTGATGCCTTTATCAGAAGATTTTATGACAACGGGTATAAATTTTTCATAACCGGCTCGAATGCAGGCCTTTTAAAGGAAGAAATCAGCACCCGTTTGACTGGTCGTCATATTGATTCTTACCTGACTCCCTTTTCTTTCAAGGAATTTCTTGATTATCATCAGTTTTCTTTGACTGCCGAAAGTGTACATATAAGTGAGGAAAAGGCTCGTATAAGGAGTCTGTTTCAGGAGTATTTTGTAAGTGGTGGCATGCCGGAGTTTGTCAGGTATAAGGATACTGAAATACTAAGGCACATCTATGATGATATCGTCACCAAGGATATTTTTATCCGTAATAAAGTGGAGAATGTCCTGTTGGGGAAAGAATTGTACCGGTTCCTGATAAGCAACTTTGCGCAGCGGTTCAGTTATAATTCATTATTGAAGTCTATACCATTGGGGAGTGTTAATACAATCAAGAAATACGTTCATTTTTTAGAAGATGTTTATCTGGCTCTTCTGGTTAATAAATTTGATTACAGTGTAAAAAAACAATTTGCTAACGAAAAAAAACTATACATCACTGACAATGGATTTATACGTGTTTTATCAATTAAACTCGGAGCTGATCAGGGGTGGCTGCTTGAGAACCTTGTCAGGAACAATTTGTCATTTGCAGAGGAGGTTTTTTATTATTCTGGCAAGAAAGAATGTGACTTCGTGTTAATGAACAATAAAAAAGTGGGATCAGCTATCCAGGTCTGTATGATGCTAGATCACACAAACAAGGATCGTGAAATCAACGGGCTTCTAGAAACGATGGGATGCTTTGACTTGAAAGAAGGCCTATTGTTGACATTTGATCAGGACGGATCGGAAGTCATTCAAGGCAGGCATGTCATAATCAAACCAGTATGGAAATTTCTACTGGAAGGAAAAGTCGGTACTATGTGACGGTTTACAGGATTTGTTATATGAACATCATCACCATTGGTGACCTGCACGGTTCGCCGGTAGGGTACGAAAAGTTACGGTGATTATAGTCGCTGGAAATGGTCAGTTTACAGAGCAATCATTTTGCGGGTAATGATGCGCCCGTCATCCAGGGTGATCCTGATCACATACAGACCGGTCAGTGACTGAGGGATTTTGATTTTCATCAATGGATCCCGGGGTTCGGGAAGGTAGTCCGATACTTTCCTGCCGTCGGCGGTATACAATGAAATGTGCTCAGCGCGGGCCGTCCCTGAAAATCGGATGTAGAGCGTCTCGCCCGAAGGATTGGGATAGAACTGTGCAAAAAGTTCATTTTTAAAGATCCCGAAAGGCGTCGCCCATTGGTTTTTTAATTGCCCGACCTGGGAAACCGGAATTTCCTTATCCCAGATCCTGACTTCATCCACACTGCCGCGTAATGCATAGAGCGTTTCTATGTGATCCATCCGGCCAATGGTCAACGGCTTGGTAGAGGGCAGTATCGCTCCTGAGAAGCTTTTAAACGCATCCAGGATACCATCCACGTATAATTCCATGGAATAGCCTGTATAGAGTGCGGCTACGTGATAATAGCGGTTTAACTCGATGGGAGAGGAGCCATCCACATCTGAAATACCCGTACTGGTTTTGACGGTCCATCGCAATCGCCCTTCAGGCGTTATGGAAAGCTTGTAACGCTGCTGCCAGGAACCGTGTGAAATGATGAATCGCTCTGATTGAAGTTGCTCACACTTCACCCAGCAGCTCAGGCTGATGGCATCGCTAAAATTCAGATCTTCGTCGTTTTCAGTATAGATGATGTCCTGTCCCGTTGTAAAGCGATAGGCCAGCGAAGGCGCTCCTCTGGCATCCTGGGTTTTAACGACACCGACGGCCGTGGCGTGGAAGCGATCGGCTGCCGCGTTTTTGGTATCGGAATCAAAAGGGTACCAGATCAGCGGAGTCTGGGCCGCCAGGCTCGTGTCTTTTACCAGTACAAGCGTTGATACGGTGGTTGAAAGCATATACTGATTAGTCACCTGAACCGTAATTTCTCCAACCCTGGGAACATCAGGAGCCTGCCAGGTGACTGAACTGCCTGTTGACTGCCCAAGGTCACCATCTGTAACTGTCCAGGAATAAATCAGATCCTCGCCGGGTGCCGGTTCGACCAGCGCCGTAAACGTATTGGTGGCGCCTGTTGGGGTGTATTTTGTTTCTGCCAGAATGCCATCCACAACAGGCGGAAGAGGAATGTACTCCACAACATCCAGCAGCAGGGTGTCTTCTGCCACCTGTCCGCTTGAACTGACCCTGCACTTCAGGACAAGTTGTTCCGGAAGTGCAGGAGCAGTAAGTGTCGCCTGTGATTGGTCCTGCCCTTCTACCAGCACTTCATTCATGAACCATTCAAACTGCACCGGATCTTCCGGATCACGATTCCCCGGTTCACAATAGGCGGTGAACAAAGAGTTGATGATAAGCGGGCTTTGATCCGTTGAGAGTGATTTGATGCGCAGGTTCTCTGAAAAGTCATATTGGTAGTGATAATCAAGCACATCTTCTCCCACATAGAGCCGGTTTTGATCCTGCCGGGGCTCCAACCCGGCCGGAAACAACCTGATCAGCCTCACTTCACCTGTTGGAATTGTCAACTGAAAGGAGCCTGTGGCTTCGGACGACAACACAGTCTCGGTAATGGCTTCATACACACCATGTGTTCCGGGGGGAAGGTTTATCTGAACTTGTTTGCTTCCTGGAGCCGGATTAAAGTATAGCCATGAATCCAGGGAAGTATCCCCGTAAAAATCTGTTTTATTCAGATCGATCTGAAGTATTTCAGGAACATTGGTTGATTTCACGACAGCCGCCAGATATCCGACACTTGAACCACTGTAAAGGGACAAATTAGTTGCCGCCCAACCCCCATTGATGGCATCCCCCATGGCAAATGGTGTTTTTCCTCCCCACAGTTCTTTCATTGATTCGTGGGGGATACAGGCAGTCGGATCGTAGGCCGATGCCCAGGCATATGAATCCTGTAAATCCTGGGGAAGGGCGTTCCAGTAGAAAAGCCGGCTGGCATTCGTGACATTCAGCAACCATTTGGTAATGGCGCGTGCGTAGCGTTTGTCATACTTGGGAAGCGGTGCTAGTGCAGCTGCCTGCTGAAAGCCGTTCATCACAAAAGCATAATCGTTGCCGCCATCGTTCGCTTCGCCGATCAATCCCGATACATCGTATCCGCCCCAGGTGCCCACGATGGCTCCCCAGCCTCTGAGTTCTCCCCGGTCAAAGCACCAGTCCAGCATTTTCTGTAATGGGTAGTTGGTCCCTTCCACGGCATTCATCCGGGCAGCTGCAAGTGTTCCGTAAGGTAACTGGAGCTCATAGGAGGGATTGGATTCAAATCCGGCCAGGAAATCCAATGTCAGCTGTGCGCCTTCGCAATATTTCCTGTTTCCCGTTTCAAGGTAAGCGTTGTATAAAATCCAGGCGATGCTTCCTGCTGCTTCGGGTTC
>JAQUQD010000006.1 GCA_028716265.1 Bacteroidales bacterium
GCCGGGATTAAACAGCAGAGGAAGCCCGGCAAGTTTCTTTACCATATCCCCGACAGTACCCGGTGTCTGCGTCATACCGTTGGAAATCCCGGCCTGCCTGTAAAGATCAGAGATAAGAGGCTGGTTGTAAAAGCTATAGGTCAGCCCGGAGGTCTGGTTAAGCAGGTGCCGGATCGTGATCTCCGAGGTTGCCGGTTCCAGTGTGTACGATGAAGGTATCCCGTTTGCATCCACTTCCTCTGAAAAGGTCAAAATCCTGGGACCGGAAAATTCGGGAATGTATTTTGAAACCGGTTCATCCAGCGAACAATGGCCTTCCTCATACAGGATCATTAACGCCGTATAGGTTATCGGGACCGACATGAACGTTAGCCGGAAGATGTCGCTGTTCCTCATCGGCTTATGGGCTTCTTTATCCCTGTAACCGAATGATTTCCAGAATGCAACCTCACCTCCTTTAGCGACGAGCATAACCCCTCCCGGTATGTCATTGTTCTGAACGTGGGTAGTGAAAACACTGTCGACACTTTTTAGGCTGATCTTTTCAACAACATCCTTCTGATCATCGGCGGAAGCAGTTTGCTTTTGTTTACAGGCCACGGCTGACACAAGGATTAGGACGATGGCCAGGGCCATACCGGCGGATTTCAAGATTTTCATTACGTGTTATTCTAATTATCCGAACGTTAAAATAAATGGGGACACAATTTTACGTTTGTATCCCTGAAGCGCCTGCAAAATTATTATTTTTACCCCAAACACTGGCATTTTGGCAAAACTTCGTACTTTTGCACCCTCACCCCCACTCCATCACACCAAACCCTCACTCACACTCACCCCCACACTCACACCCACACCCACTTCGGGGTATTAGCTCAGCCGGTTCAGAGCGCATGTTTCACAGACATGAAGTCACAGGTTCGATCCCTGTATACCCCACCCCCTGAAACCCTGAAATACCAAAGATTTCAGGGTTTTTCTTTTTCTAAAAACATATGCAGTTTACCTGCGGTTTAAATATGGTTTAAAATTTTTAGGAATATTTCAGGACTCGATTTCAAAAGAAACGTTGGTTTAAAGAAAATAAATTTTTGCGATCGGTACCACTTTCCAATTTTTTTGCTCCCCGGCCGCATGGCCGCGTAGATCTTGTACTTTTCTTTGTCTTGAAACAAAGAAAAGATACCAAAAGAAAATTCAAGGCTGCTTGAAAATTGCCTGAAATCCAGTTCGTGTCGCTAAAATTCAGGAACTCCCCCCGCTTGCGCGGGGGTCAAACAGCCTGAATTTTTTGACGCTCCACTCACTGAATTTCCGGGCGGCAATTTTCAAGAGGCCGGTCCTTTCTAATTATGTTTTATAAACGACATAGGACTTCGCAGGCGGGGTACCCACACGGCGAAAATGGCGTGCCCGCAGGGCAAATGAAAATCTGTTTGAGCCCCGACTAAAAGGAGGGGCGAGTTATTTTCATTTAGCCATTGAGCCGTATGTGGGTCGCCGAGAAGTCCAGTCTTGACTTTTACTCATATAATTGTTTATTATTCAAGGTATTCGTGAGCTCGCTTCGCTCGGTTCTTTTTGTCCTTTTCTTTGCGTCAAGGCAAAGAAAAGTATAAGCTAAAAGATTTGTGAGCAAAAAAAAGGTGCGGCCGTTATGGCCGCACCGCGAAAGGGCGTTCTTTCAGGACTGAACCTGATCAACCACCTGGGCATTGGAGTAAAGGTAACGGACCGGAAAGTAGGAATAGGTCTTTCCGTATTCGTCTGTCCGCTCGACCGGTCTGCCCCAGACCAGGAAGGGCCTGGAGTTCTTCTTAACGACCTTGCCGGCCTTGACCCAGCCTTCGTAAGTGTTGAAGGTCGTGTGCTTCTTGCTGGCATAGCTGGCAAGCAGAGCGGCGTTGACCGACTGGAACTGACCGCTGGCGACCTGATCCTTCAGGGACTGCGTCCTGACTTTTAATGCTGCTCTCTGAGAGGCGATGGCTGTGATGTTTTCTGTTGCATTCATGGCAATTGGTTTTGTGCAGCCGTGTGAGGGCTACGGGTCCTGATGAATAACCATTGCCGATTACCCAGGTAGAGGTAGAGGTAGAAGGCGAAGGTGAGGGTTGAAAGGATATTTGATTTCTGAAATATTTCCGATCTCAAAAATCCTTTGGTAAAACTACCTCTCCCTCCACCTCTAAATCTACTTCGGCAATCGGTAATGGCTATTCCTTCCATCCGATTTTTCGACGGCGAAGTAACTTTGCGTAGAAATTTTGAATGATGAACAGAAAATTGGGGGGCTTTACGCAAAATGAAGGCTATCTTTTTGGGCAGGGCGCTAACGGATGGCGCTAAGAATAGAGCGGATTCTGGAACACTATCCTTTCTGCTTACCGCTATTTTTGTTATTTGGTTTTACTTTCATTTTACTTTTCTACCCGCTTTATTTTTAGTGCTTATTAGCAACTCGCTTTTATATATTCAGCATCCATTAATATGATGAGCATTTTGGTACAATTTATTGTATTATAAACTTTTGAAAATTAACCCTAGTTGAACTGGTAATTTTAATAATGTAAAGGCCTTGTGGCAACATGCTTACATCTATTTTAGTGCTTTTATGATTATTTGTTTTACCGATAAAGACCTCTTGTCCATTTAGATTAAAAAACTGAATAACGGTCTTGAATAACCCGGGTTCAGTTTCAATAGTGATCCTGTCTTTTGCAGGATTTGGATAAATTTTAATAGGGTTTTCCTGCAAGTTGGACTCATTAATTGACACTAAGAATTCCTTTTCAGGCGTTGTAAGTACCATTCCTTTTGAGCCAACAAAATAACCTTTTCCTTCTTCAGTAAAAAAGACGGATTCTATCCACCCTCCACACATAGGAGGATATGAATACCACTCATCCCCTCCATTATTTGTATAGAGAATTGTCCCAACAGCCCCAACAGCATAACCATGATTTATATCCGTAAAATAAATATCCATTAAATCCCTTGTTGTTTTGCTTATTTGTTGCGTCCAGGTAACTCCACCATCCCAGGTTTTCATTATTGTACCGTATAATCCGACAACATATCCAATTAATGGATCAGGAAAACTAATTCCAAAAAAAGCCGCAGGTCCATCGTTTAGCATAGAATTCCATGTATTACCTCCATCAGTTGTTTTTAGAATAGTACCTTCACCTGGATACCCTCCTGCGACATAGCCAACCTGTGAGCTTACGAAACAAATATCATATAAATGCACATCAGTATTTGTATTAATGGTTGCCCAGGAATTACCAGAGTTCGTTGTGCCAGCCATTATTCCCTGATTTCCACAAACAAAACCAACGGCTTCATCAGCGAAATAAATTGAGTTATAGTAATAATCGCCTGTTTCCGTAACCCACCAGTTATCTCCACCATCAATAGTTTTCAGAATTTTACCATAACCACCGGTGATAAAACCGATGTTGTCGTTTATAAAATAAACTGACTCAAGTCTGTTTGTTGTACTATCCGAAATTAATTGCCAATTATGACCACCATTTTTTGTTTTTAAAATTGATCCATAAAATCCAACAATATAACCAGTGTTTTGGGATGGAAAATACACGGAATGATAATCTCCCGAATATCCGGATAAATAGTTTTCCCAGTTGTTGCCATTATCGCTGGTTTTTAAAATTGTTCCATCATAGCCTGTTGCAAACCCAATGCTTGAATCAGTAAACACGATCGCGCTTAATATCTCTCCATTATCATAAATTTCATTCCATGTATAAGCCCCATCAGTAGTTTTAACAATAACACCACCATGTACAGCTGCATAACCAGTAAATTGATCAATAAAAAATAAAGAACGTGGGCTACTGTGCTGCAGAGTTTCAAATATTTCCCAATTATCACCACAATCAATGGTTTTTAACAAATAACCAGATTCTCCTGCTATATAGCCCGTATTATCATCTGCAAAATTTATTGTGTAAAGATTTAAATATGTTATCCGCTCTTTTATTGTCCATGAAACGCCACCATCCTCAGTTTTCAAAACAGTTTCATATTCTCCCACAGCAATTCCCTTAAGATCATTAACAAAAAAGACTGAATAAAAATCGTGATAGTCTAACGATTCCAGTACTGTCCATTCCAGATCACCGACATTAATTTTTAATATAACTCCTGAATCACCGACTGCGTAACCCGTATTACCATCAGGAAAATGCATTGAATTTAGATTCTTATCAGTTCCAGTATTGAGTTCTACCCAGTTAATACCACCATTGGTAGTTTTAAACGACATACCGCTTTCACCAACGATATAGCAAGTATATTCATCAATAACAGCTATTGAAGAAATATGCTTTGGTGTTGGTCGTTGTACATATTCCCAGGTTATACCACTATTGGTTGTTTTAAGCATTGTGCCAAAGGAACCTGCTGCAAATCCAATGTCGTTGTCGAAGAAATCGATACAGGTTAGTTCATTTCCTTGAGGCAGGGGATTTTGCCATGTCCATTGTCCTATTAAAAATGTTGCTGAAAAGAACAATACTATTGTAAAAAGGATTTTTTTCATTTTTCTAATCGCTAAGGGGTTAGTTCCCCGCCGCTTGCGGCGAATAAGATATAAATCCCGAAGATATCCCGCTACTTTCGGCGGGGAGCTTCATTTATTTAACAAATGAGAGACTGAATTAAAAAAGAATTTGTCGATAATTTGGAAATTCAACTCAATGCTTTAAAGATACAAAAAATTAGATCAAGTACGAATTAAAAAAGGGAGCCTTGCAGCTCCCTAGGATTAATTCATCAGGTTTTCGTCGGCAAAGGAAAAGTAAGTGCCATCCGGAGTAATGATCAAATGGTCCAGCACCTGGATATCCAGCAGGGATCCTGCCTGGATGGCTTTCTTGGTCAGGGCAATGTCGGCCTGGGAGGGCTCATGGTTCCCGGAGGGATGGTTGTGAGCAAGGATTATTGAACTAGCCGCAGCCAGCAGGGCAGTTGAGAAGATCACTTTGGGATCAGCCACCGTACCGGAAAGCCCTCCAATGGAAATCAGGATATTGCTGATGACCTTGTTGGCACGGTTCAGGCAAAGGCAAATGAATAGCCATTAACGATTACCCAAGCAGAGGTGCAGGTAGAATTTGAAGGAGATCTTTGAAAGGAAATCTGATTTCCGAAATACTTCTAATTTCGGATCTCCTTTCGAATCTCTCCTTCGCCTTGCCCCTCTACTTCTACCTGGTTAATCGGTAATGGGTGTTCGTTCCGTCCTTGACGGATTTTTAGACTGCGAAGTAACTTTACGTAGAAATTTTGAATGATGAACAGAAAATGAGGGGATTACTGCCAAATGCTTTATCTAAAGTGCTACCCAACGTAATTCCAGATATAGGAAAAATGTTTAATCCTTTCACTGTTAAAATCCAAACTTAATTCCCTGGGCTAATGGTAGTTCAGAACTATAGTTGATCGTATTTGTCTGCCTTCTCATATAGGTTTTCCATGAGTCAGAACCGGATTCACGTCCACCTCCGGTATCCTTTTCACCGCCAAATGCACCACCTATTTCAGCACCGGAAGTTCCGATATTAACGTTGGCAATACCACAATCAGAACCTGCCTCGGAAAGAAACTTTTCTGATTCAATGAGGTTTTGTGTAAAAATAGCAGATGATAGTCCTTGTGGAACATCATTGTTTAGCTGTATGGCTTCTTCAATGGTTTTATATTTAATGAGGTAAAGTATGGGTGCAAAGGTTTCTTCCTGAACAATCCTGTAATTATTTTCTGCTTCAACAAGCACTGGTACGACATAATGCTTACAGCAGTATCGATCTCCATCCAGTACATCACCGCCAAAAACGACTTTTCCCCCTTCTTTTTTCGCTTCAGTTATAGCGTTTATAAAAGCATCTACTGCTACCAGATCAATCATTGGTCCTACCAAGGTGGATTCGTCAAATGGATTTCCAATTTTTTTGGCAACGGATTTATAGGCAGCTATCAGTTTTTCCTTTACCGTATCATATACTTTTTCATGAATGATGAGCCGTCTGGTTGAAGTACATCGTTGTCCCGCTGTCCCTACAGCTCCGAAAACCACCGATTTAATGGCCATTTCCATATTGGCATATTCTGAAATGATCACGGCATTGTTACCACCCAGTTCCATAATGCTTTTTCCCAAACGCTTACCAACAATCCCATTGATACGTTGTCCTACGGCGGTGGAACCGGTAACGGAAAATAAAGGAATTCTTCTGTCGGCAGCGAAATTATCTCCCAGTACAGAGGATTTGGCAACTATCATGTTGAACACTCCTTCCGGGACTTCATTTGTTTTCAACACATTTTCAATGATATGTTGAACTGCAATTGCTGCCAATGGTGTTTTGGAGCTGGGTTTCCATACCACCACGTCACCAGCGATCGCTGCGATCATAGAGTTCCATGCCCACACTGCTACCGGGAAGTTGAAAGAAGTGATCAGGCCAATAATCCCCAAAGGTTGGTATTGATCGTAAATACGGTGTTCCTTGCGTTCGGAGTGCATGGTGTATCCGTTTAACAATCGGGACTGGCCAACTGCAAAATCACAAATATCAATCATTTCCTGTACTTCACCCAAGGCTTCCTGGTAGATCTTCCCCATTTCCAGAGTAACAAGATATCCTAACTCATGTTTATTCTTACGCAGAGCATCACCGATTTGCCTGACTATTTCCCCTCTTTTGGGTGCAGGCCATTTTCTCCATATAAGAAACGCTTCCTGTGCTTTAGACATTATACGTTCATAATCCTCAATAGAGGCATTGCAAACTTTTCCGATAGTTTTACCATCAATCGGGGATACAGAACTTGTGATCTGCCCCGTGGTTTGAATCCACCTTGTTCCGGTGCATGCACCCTGATTGCTTTCTTCAATCCTTAATTTCTTAAGTACTTCCTGTTTGTTCATTTTCAATAAATTTATTTTACATTATATATTCATACCGGTAATCCGTTACTGGTCTAAAGGTCTCTTATCTGGTTCTTGTGCTGATCCACCTGATCAGATTTAATTCCCCGCCGGCTTTGTCATTGGCACCAGATGCCCGTGAACCCCCAAATGGTTGAAGACCGACAATGGCGCTTCCCGTCAATTTCTGCCTGAAAAATCTTTTTGCTTTGTCCCAATATGGTAGATGCATTGACAACAGCCTCGTATTTATCAAAAATCAATGCAGGTTCGTTGGATGCGATGTTGAAACTATAAATTGCATTGTTCATAAAATAAATTCAATTCATATTACTCTTACCGATATGCATCTTCATTCATATCGAGTGCAAAAGTATCATTTGCTGAGTAAATTTAAAATCTGGTGATGATTTATTTTATGTTTGGTAAGTTTTGGCGCAGCGCCCCGGCTCGGGAACGTACAGGCCCTGTAAAGATAACGATTAGTGGTCGCGGGCGCAAGCAGATCTGTAACTTTTCATTCTTTAGGCACAGCACGGAAAAATTCCAGCAGTTCCCGTTGTTTTTTGGTTATTTCCGGGTAGAACACCTTGCCGTCTAATGGTCCTTATCTATTCAAAATTCTATCCTGGGAATAAGGAGATGATACTAAGGTTGATTCTTAATGATTTCATTCAATATTTCTTCGATTTTTTCATTTTGAATTATTTGTAATCCGACTCTTTCAGCCGTAATGCCTTCTTTAAGCTTATAATCATAAATGGGTTTATCTTGATTTAAAACAGATTCAAAACATTTAAAATCAATGGATTTAGTACCAGCAAAATAGTCAGCAACCTCAAGGATATGAGTGGATATGAAGAAAAAAGTTCCTTTAATTTTTGATAATAAGCTTATAACCATTTTTGTCCCGTCATAGGCATCTTTTACATTTGTTCCTCGGAACATCTCATCAAGAACTACAACAATTTGGTTGTTATTCTTAATCTCAAGCGCCAGGATCCGAATTCTATTCACTTCAGCGTAAAAATGGCTAAATCCTTGGCTTATACTATCAGATATGTTAATCAAAGAGAATAAACCGTTAAACAATGGAATTGTAAGCCTCTTGGCAGGAACTGGTAAGCCAAGGTGGGAAAAGTATGTTAGAATGGCAACCGTTTTAAGGAAAGTTGATTTACCTGACATATTTGGACCGGTAATAAAGCATAGTGATCGTTTATTATCCAGTCTAAAGCTATTGGGCACCTGACTGGCTAGCAATGGGTGAACACAATCTATTGCCTCAAAGACTTGATCCTTTTCATTCGAGAATTCAGGTAGACTGAAATGTTCATCTCCTAATAATCTGCCCTGCGATTGAAGAAAATCAATTTTATAAATAGTATCTATTACGAATCTTAGTTCATTCCTTTTTTTAGCTCTAAAGTAATCATCAAGCATATTAACCTGCTTCGATTTCAGGCTTCCTGAATTACGGGGTAAATCACTAAGGAATTGAGTTATGAGACTTTCATTGAGGTAGGCCAATGACTTATTGAAGTCCGCGTTCAAAGACTTTGGAAGATTCATGCTTTGAATCCCATTAAGAAATTCTTTAAGGTTATAAAGAATTTTTGATAGTATAAAAATTCCTTCCTTAATGATGTAATAATCATTGCTTTTCTTTAGCTTATTCCTTAAACCATCATAAATTGCATCAATGATATTATTCTTGAGTGGAATGTGCTTGTTATTTAAATAATATTCTACAAAATCGAAATGTTTTTTATTCAGCTTCAACGAAGACCGTATCTGGAACATGAATTTAATCTCAGATTTTCTTTTCTCCAGAAATTCCAAATCTGAAATAGGGGAAGTAATAACCTTATACAGTAGTTCTTGCCCTCCTCTGGTCTCAGTCCGGTCATAGAATCCAAACAGGCTTCGATTATTTGTATCCTGCGAGAAGAGTTCTATATCTGAGATAGTTTGTTGATCGGTTCTGAATAACATCCTTTGAGTTTTAATTGTCCCAATACCCTATTTCGAATCACTGGTATGAACCCCAGGGCAAGCCCTGGACCCTAATTCCGGCGCAAGCACCGGGGAATTAACCCTTTTACCCCTCCCCCGTCCCCTCCCCTGCTCGCAGGGGAGGGGTGCAGGGGTGGGGTACATTAAAGCATTGGTTCCAACCACAGTATGATCAATCTCGCGGTCCTTTAGCAATGAATTTTTCCCAATTTAACTTTGAGAAAGATGGCCCAAATCGCATATATAAATTATTGTCGTTAATTTCTTTGACTTTAAAATTTTACCCATTTCCCAGATTCAATGATGCTTGTTTTCTTATTGAGAACCCTGTAGAAATAAATTCCAGATTCCAATCGCTCAGTATTAATTGTGGATGGACTGTTCTTGATCGATTGTCTTATTACGACTTGCCCTTTTTGATTAATTAATTCAAAGTCTGATTCTTTCTGAGGTACCCTGATGTTTAACTGGTTCGTACCCGGATTTGGATAAACTGAAGCGGTTCGATTGATTAATGGAATTTCCTCAGTCCAGACAATCAATCCATCGCTATTGACTTTGACAACATAAATATCTCGTTCTAAATATTGTATTTCAGAATCATACCGGTTTCCAACCATTAAACAACCACCATCAGAAGTTGCAATCATGCTGTACATATGGTAGTAGGCATCTCCTCCATACCAGTACTCCCATCTCGGGGTGATATCGGGGTTGATTTTAACCAGATGAAACCATGAATCCGATTCGCTGAAAAAAGGATTCGCGTAATTGAAATTTGAATTGCCACCTATATAAATGTTATCCTCAAATCTAGACACACCCTGAAAGTAGGATGAAAATTCGCGCATATTCTCTTCCTTTTTGAATGCTCCATAATTAATAGCATGATTGTCGATAGTGGTGGATAAAGCATTTAAACTATATTGTCCAAAAACTTCATGATCTCCGCCTCCTCCACAAATAAGTATGGAACTGTCATTAAGAATTTCCAGTGAACAATAGCTATAAAGGCCGTAAGGAATTGTATCAACAAATATACTGTCCATATCCTTGCTTAATTCAAATCTTTGACCTGCGTAAGGCAAATCTGCTGAGTACTTAAATCCATAAGCAAAATACCCCGAACTGTCTGGTTTTTCAATGATATCAAATGACATTGTCAAAACATCATCCGTCGGGTAAAACTTCGAAGTGATTGAATCACCCTCAGTTGACAATTTGTAAAAGAAAACATCGCTGTTTGGAATCGTGTCTCCATTTGGATAGGTATCCCAACGTGTTGTGTAACCTGTGATCACAAAATTGCTATCAGAATCAAGAATGGAATTCATATAGGAAAACCAGCTATCAGGAGGGATCCCGTGAACGGTCTGGTTTTGGATTTCAAGATCTTTATTCAGCACTAAGTACCACAAGTTGGTGAAGTGTGTACCAATTATATAGTATTGATCATTAAAGAAGTGAATATCAAAAAAGTAATTGGATATTGTATCATTGATGTGAAAGATCTCTTCATTCAATAAGTTACCTGATTCATCAATTTTCAGTATATAACCTTCGGGAAAGCCGGTTTCCAGATTACGGATTATTCCAACCAAAACGAAGTTACCCTCCTCATCCTCAACGACCTGGTGAATTTTCTGATCTTCCTCTCTTGCAAAAGTGATTTCGAAAGTGTTTTGGCCACAAACCTGAAATCCGATAAAAGCCGATATAGGGATGATCACAAATGGGATAAAAGCAAGAATTACTTTTACAAAATTCATATTTGAAATGCTTGCTTGTAACGTTGAGCGCAGTGTGCCGGCCCGGGAACGTACTGGCCCTGTAAAGATAGCGATTTATAGTCGTGTTTGCAAAAGGATCCCTCGGACTGGCCGATTACATCATCCATGGATTCCACCATGACAAAATCTACGAATAAAGCATGCCGTATGACCAAATAAATTTCTTTAAAGGAACTTAATCCCACCCTGCTGGGACATAAAGCGCTGGGGGACAGGCTCAGGACCGTGATCGTGGAGAATGGGATCATGCGTGAAGGCGAAGTGGTGACGGTTGTGGAGAGCTTCAGGGAATTGGGCGTAAAGGTGGAGATCATCGAAGCCCGGCAGGAGTTCTTTCATGCCCTCGCGGGAATCACAGATCCTGAAAAGAAGGATGAAGCCATTACCCGTACTTTTTACAAAGATGTCTTCGACCGCATCGTGAGGGAGAGCGGGGCAAGATACCTGCTCCAGGGTACCATAGTGTGACCTATCATCTTGCTTCAAAGCCCCCTTCGACGATCGAAGCAGTTTGAATTCTACTTTTACGTCCATGTTCGCCTGTTCATTGTTCAGGATTCCACAAAGATTCCATGAAAATGCAGGGAAAGGTTATTCGTGCCAGCTTTCAATTTCCGGTAGTCCCAGATTCCTCGACCGGATATTGATCAGGTCGATCATCTCGTGGGCCATGTCCTTGTTCACCTGCCAGGCCATGGGTAAGACGTACGTAATGGTCTGATTGATGTGACGTTCGTATCGTTCCGGGTCATACACAGGCAGGTGAAGGTCGAGCAGGTTGCTGATGCGGTCAGCCGACTTGAGCAGCTTGGCCCGGTCGCTTCCCTGTTTTAGCAAGCGTTCCAGGAATATTTCCTTTTTCTCGCAGGGAAATCGCGTCACCTCCAGCACCAAGTCAACCACCGCCGGACCATCCACGTCGATGACGCGCAGCGCCTGCTGATCGGTACCCGGGACGTCTTCGAGCAGGTCGTGGATGACGGAAGCTTTCAACAGTATCGGATCAACGATCTTATAGTCGAGAATGATGGCCATTGTGGCCATGGCATGCCTGAACTGGTTCCCTCCCACTTTGCGTGACACCCCTATCAGCGCCGTGGCCTTTTGTATCCACGGCGCAAGGATGATCTTCGAAAGGGAAAGCATTTCTTCGTTTTTCATAGGAATAAGATTATAACCTTGACAACTGATAACGCGGCAGAGGAGAGTAAACTAGGATAACAGAATTATTCGGCGGTGTAGACATCTCATTCGTGGAGCATACCGGATTCGAACCGGCGACCTCTACAATGCGAATGTAGCGCTCTAGCCAGCTGAGCTAATACCCCGAGGAGGGTGTGGGTGTGGGTGTGAGTGTGTAAAATTATATAATATTTTAATTAAATGACTATTTTTACCGCTACCAAATACATCACAACAAATAACAATAAATAACCCCAAATATCATTCATTACCGACAAATAACCCTTAATCCCATTTATTATGTACGAAAAACGCATTCTGGATCTTTTCCGTGTCAAAGGCGGTGAGAAGATCAATCTTGACGAAGTCGACACCGAGTATGGATTTATGCCGCGTCTTCAGGATTTCAAAAAATCAACGATAAAGGAGCACCTGGAGGATCGTCTGGCTCAGAACGTCAAAGACCTGGCAGAGATGCAGGACCTCTTCTATGCCAGTGACACCTACGCATTACTACTGGTTTTTCAGGGGATGGATGCTGCAGGCAAGGACGGGATCATCAAGCATGTGATGTCGGGGGTCAATCCTCAGGGATGTCAGGTGTACAGCTTCAAGCAGCCTTCGGCCGAGGAGCTGGACCATGACTTCCTCTGGCGGTGTTCCCTCCGGCTGCCGGAAAGAGGGCGCATCGGGATCTTTAACCGGTCGCATTATGAAGAAGTACTGGTGGTGAAGGTTCACCCCAAGATCCTGAACAACGAGAAACTACCCAACTTCAAGCTGGATGAAACCTTCTGGCAGAAACGGTATGAGTCGATCCGGGAATACGAGCATCACCTGTCCAGGAACGGAACGATCATCCTTAAGTTTTACCTGCACGTTTCAAAAAAAGAACAGAAAAAAAGGTTCCTCGACCGGCTAGAAAATCCGGAAAAATACTGGAAGTTTTCGACGTCTGATGTAGCTGAACGTGCCTATTGGAAAGATTATCAGAAAGCATTTGAAGATACCCTCAGGGAGACATCCACCGATTATGCGCCGTGGTATATAGTCCCTTCTGACCACAAATGGTTCGCCCGTGCGCTCGTAGCAGATATCATCGTTTCGACCATCGGATCGCTTGACCTGAAATATCCCGTCATCTCCGATGAGCAGCTGAAGGCGATGAAGGAAGCGAAACGGATGCTGGAGGAGGAGAAGTAGGCAGTTAGCAGTTAGCAGTTAGCAATTGGCAGTTGGCAATAACACCAGTCATCCACCAACTGCCAACTGCCTACTATTGACTGCCAACTGCTGACTACCAACTGCCACAATTATGCAAAAGACGGATCTGAGGCGTTTTTTCCGGGATCTGTATGAGTCCATATCCGGGACCGAGCAGGATTTTACTGCCGGCAGCCTGGGCCGTGCCATCTTCCTGCTCTCTTTGCCGATGGTCCTGGAGATGGTCATGGAATCGATCTTTGCCATCGTTGACATCTTCGTTGTGTCGAGGCTTGGGGCTGGGGCGGTTGTGGTTGTCGGCATTACGGAATCCCTGATCACCATCGTTTACGCGATCGCCTGAGGGATGAGCATGGCGACGACAGCCCTGGTGTCACGGCGCATCGGCGAAAAGGACAAAGAGGGAGCGTCGAGGACAGCTTTCCAGGCGATCATCGCCGCAGTAGCTGTTTCGATGGTCATCGGCATACCGGGCTGGCTGTTCAATGAAAAGCTGCTGATGATCATGGGGACCTCCACCCAAGATATCCGGCACCTGTCCAGTAACACTTCCCTGATGATCGGCGGGAACGCGGTCATCATGCTGCTTTTCATCATCAACGCAGTTTTCCGCAGTGCGGGGGATGCGGCGGTCTCCATGCGCGTGCTGCTCGTCGCCAATCTGATCAACATCCTGCTTGATCCCTGCCTCATCTTCGGCTGGGGCCCGTTTCCGGAAATGGGCATCCGTGGGGTGGCGCTGGCAACCATCATCGGCAGTCGTTCAAAGTGGCTCATGGTGCCTGCGGATCATGAGCTACGGGTACCTCTTCTGCGGTGTGGGCATGGTGGTCGTCAACGCGTTCAATGGAGCCGGAGACACTCTCACTCCCACCAAGATCAATTTCTTCTGCTACTGGCTGCTGGAGATCCCGCTGGCCTGGCTCCTGGCCGTTCCGATGCACATGAACGAGCAGGGTGTGTTCTACTCCATCGTTATCGCCGAATCAGCCATGACCATCGCAGCAGTATTCATCTTCAGCAAAGGGAGATGGAAACTCAAAAAAGTGTAAAAAAGATGCATTTCCAAAAAATAGTGTTATTTTTAACAATCGATGATTGCCATGGACGCCCGTTTGATTTTTCAGATCATACAGCTGGTCATTATTCTGATCATCCTGGTCTTTCTGATCAGGTACATCTGGGGAACTTTATTTGACACGGACTACCAGCCTGCAGCCTGGAGACATGCAGTGAAAACGGGCACCCTTTCCCGTGACTTAATTAAAGCCGAAAGGCAATTCTCCGACAAAGTCCGTTTCTTCACGTTCTGGTTCCAGGTCGAACGAATCAGGAAGGAACGGATCCCGGGTGCATTTGCCGAACTGGGAGTGTACAAGGGGGAAACGGCCAGGATCATTCACCTGATGGATCCCGGGCGGACACTGCATTTGTTCGATACGTTTGAAGGATTTCCGGAATCTGACCTGGTTGGGGAAACCGGTGAAGCGGCCGGCTATTCAACGGAACGTTTCTCCGACACAGGGATCAAAAAGGTCACAAAGCGAATCGGTGATACAGATAACGTGGTCTTCCATCCGGGTTATTTCCCAGACACTGCTAAAGGACTAGAGGAAGAAATTTTCGCCCTTGTTTCTATTGACGCTGACCTCTACAAGCCTATTTCCGAGGGACTGAACTATTTTTATCCCCGCCTCTCACCTGGTGGGGTCATCGTCGTTCATGATTACAACTACAAATGGGAAGGAGCCATATGGGCCGTGGATGAATTCCTGGAGAAAATTCCCGAAAGCGCCGTTTCACTACCAGACATGGAAAGCAGCGTGATGATCGTTAAGATGAAGAATATAGGATGAAGGATGAAATATGTAGAATGAAAAATGAAATATGTAGAGAGAAATCTTTTATCAACCTGAAGACCTGAAGACTTTAAGACCTGTTGACCTATTGACCAATAACACCAACAACCATGAAAAATCCCCTCATCCTCGAAATCAACACCTGGACCTGGTTGAGTGAACTTACCCTGAAGTATGACCAGGCCATCACCCTGTTGAATGTTCCTTTCGGTGAATGGGATGAGATCCAGCTCCGGGGTTTTGATCTCGTCTGGCTGATGGGAGTCTGGAAGCGAAGTCCGGCAGGCTTTCAGATCGCCCTGCAGCATCCCGGGATCATTGACACATGCCAGCAAGCCCTTCCGGGATGCACAGCCGCTGATATGACCGGCTCATCGTTCTGCATCCGGGAGTATACGGTGGATGAGATGCTGGGCGGGTCAGAGGGGATCGTAAAGGCGCGTAATGAGATGCATTTACGAGGCATGAGGCTGCTTTTGGATTTTGTACCCAACCATGTTGCTCCCGATCATCCGTGGACGATCGAACATCCAGAATATTTCATCCTGGGGACGGAAGAGGATCTCCGATTGCGGCCCGATGATTTCCTGAGGATCGGTCAGGCGGCCATTGCACGTGCCAGGGATCCGTATTACCCTCCATGGCCCGACGTGGTCCAGGTGAATGCCTTCTCGCAGAAGCTGCGTGATGCGTATACACTGACCTTGCACCAGATTGCCTCTCTCTGCGATGGGCTGCGCTGTGACATGGCCATGCTGGTGACCAACCGGATCTTTAAACAAACCTGGGGCGAAAGTGCCGGTCAAGTCAATCAGGATGAATTCTGGCCGGGGATCATTTCAGACATCAAAAAGAAACATCCTGACTTCATCTTTCTGGCAGAAGTCTACTGGGATATGGAATGGGAGCTTCAACAGCAGGGATTTGATTTCTGTTATGATAAAAGGCTTTATGACAGGTTGCTCCAGGGCTCCGCGGAAAGCTTACGCCAGCATGCCTCAGCCGATCGCTCCTACCAGGAAAAGCTGGTGCGTTTCATCGAGAACCACGATGAACCACGCATCGCCTCATTGCTGGAACCGAAACGGCACAGGGCTGCTGCCGTCATGTTCTCAACGCTGCCCGGAGCACGGTTGCTCCACCACGGCCAGCTTGAAGGAAGGACCCTGCGGATTCCCGTCTTTTTAACCAGATCGGCCCGTGAGCCTGTTGATCATGAGATGAAAGAATTTTATCATAACCTCCTTGAACTGACCTCACAAAACCTTTTCCATGAAGGAGAATGGACACTTTGTCAGGTGAACGGCTGGCCTGATAATGATTCCTGCAGGAACCTGCTGGCCTGGTCATGGTCATCACCGGAGCAAAGAGCACTCATCATCATCAATTATTCCGGCCAATCCGCACAGGGTATGGTTTCATGGCCATGGACGGAGGAGCCGCAGACAACATTGCTTCTGGAGGATGCCTGGCATCCTGTCACCTACGAAAGGTCAGGCCGTGAGCTGAATGAACAAGGTCTGTTCATTGACTTGCAACCATGGGACTACCATTTTCTGATTATTTGAATTATGCGGGATAAGATGCAATCATTCACGGACACAGCAACTAATAATACCTTAAGAATGAACCATTTTATAAAGACCATCCTCTTCCTTTTGATCGTCAGTTTTTCCATGCCGGCTTCATCACAGCATCTTGCAGCGTATTCGGATATCCAGAACCAGTTCTTTGTGTTCGATGCCGGAGTGACAAAAAAACTGGAGACGCTTAAAATCCAATCCTACAAGGTCGGGGGCAACCACGTAGCCTATATCGACAATTCCGGGGCGCTGAAAGCTTATTACAACGGGGAGGTTTATACCCTCGACAATGCAGGACCGACCATGAAATACTACGCCACCGATTACCTGCTGGGCTACAAGTACCTGGATTTCCTCAAGGTGTTCGACCGTGGCAAAGTGAAGGTACTGTGCACTGCCACCGAAGGATTTGTGGTCCAGGACAGCCTGATCGCCTGGTACGACCGGATCAGGCAAACGGTTGACATTTACTACAAGGGAAACGTTCAGACCCTGGAGGATGGATTGCTTGATTTCCCGATGGAAAGGTTCAGGAGCGGCGACAACACCCTTGCCTATGTCACGTCGATGGATCATAAATTTAAAGTGTTCTGGGCAGGGGATACCTGGATCATTGACGACTTTGGGGAGGACATGAGCTTCAAAGCCGGCAAAAATATCGTCGCTTTCATGGACGTGCCGCGCAGCCTGTTCAAGGTCTTCTACAAAGGTGAGATCATCGAGCTGGAATATTACCGACCGCAATCCTTTGAAACCGGTGACGATATGGTCGTCTATGTGGATGAGATGAGTAATCTCAAATCGTTCAACCAGGGCGTCACCACGACGCTGCTTGGCCACCGGCCCGAATATTATGAGGTAAGGGACCAGGTGGTCATCTTCATCGATCAGGGGTACTTTAAAACACATTGTGACGGGACCATCCAGATCATCGAACGATATGTCCCGATTAAATATGCACTCGACTGGAATTCAATCGCATACATTGACGATAACAAGAATGTGCAGGTTGTCCAGAACTGTGAAAAACATGTCATTACCTATGAACCTGTCCTGGACATCGAACTGAACCGGAATCTGGTCGTTTATAAAACAGGACCCACCATGACCCGGATCTATTATTTCGGGCAGGTCTTTGAGAAGTAGGAATCTGTCTTGCTAACAGGTTCCGGTTATTATCTTATCATACAATAAAACCAATTCTTTCCGTTATCTTAGTAACTTTACGGCCTTCCTCTGAAAAGAGGAACAGGACGATCAAAAACTAAAAAATCTAATTTACCCGCTTATGAAAAGTCCTTATGCCATGAATGGCCGTTTAAGGCAAATGTTCCATTTTGCCTTCATCCTGTTGTTGTTGGGGGCTCTTATCACGGGCACCAGCGGATGTTCAAGCAAGAAAAAGGCCGGTAAGACCAAGGAGGTAGCCGCCGTCCATGATAACACCGATCAGTTGCTCAAGGCCAAAGGGCAGTTGCTGGAGATCATCAACGACGACGGTTCCATACCACTGGAAACGAAGGAAGCTACCCTGAGAGAAATCAAATCCCAGCATTTTGATGATACCGAGATCACTGATCTTATAGGCCTTGCCGCCCAAAAGATCAAAGAAGAGAAAGAACGAATGGCGCAGGCCAAACAAATCGTTCAGCAGGATATCACAGAAACAGAGGTAACCAATACAAAAGATATCCTTTACGGATTTTTCAATGACCTGGTAAGCAATAAAAACTATCAGGATTCAGAAGTTTACATCAACCAGGCATTGAAGATGTTCGCCAACGAATCCGTACCGGTGCTGATCATCATCTCTCAGGCCGGTGGTATGGTGGATTATGATGAGCCGACCACTATCCGCAAGTATCTGGAGTACCTTGACGATACCAAAAACAACAGCAACCTGATCAATTCCATTAAAGTGAACGAGGAGGGTTTGATCACCGAATTAGAATTAATAAAAAAGTAATCCTTATGAATCGGACATTCATTTTTTCAATTATAGTTTTCATTTCATTTTCCGGAGCCCAGGTCTTTGCCCAGCCGGAGATCAGTCCCGAGCGCAAAGCGGCCATCGATTCGCTGGCACTGGAAAAGGTCCGTGACCTGAGCAAGTACATCAGCATCATTGGCAACAAAGAAACTCCCTGGTCGGAAGCAAACCGTGTCATCGAGCGCACTCTGGAGCTTTTCATGCCGGGGAGCCAGATGGGCGTTTCTTCGCTGTTCCTCGACGAGGTAAAGTATTACGGCATCCGGGAATACCTGGAAAGGCTGATGCAGCTCAATTACGACAAAGTCAGGATCCAATGGTTCAACATCCAGTACATCAGTGACCTGGAACAGCAACCCGACGGACGGTTCGTTGGCGTGATCACCATTTTCCAGCGGTTTGAGGGCATCACCGGCGATCAGCTCGTCTACAAGGACACCACGAAGAAAGACATTACGGTCTACGTTGAACGAAAGCAAACACAGATCGGAGGCCGGCTGATCGGCTTCTGGGATGTGTTGCTGGGTGATGTGCGAGTGACCGAAACCTTACCATGAGAAAAGCCCTTCTTATAGGATCTTTTCTTTTCATGATTGCGCCGGGCCTGCCGGCGCAATCCATTGGTAGTTATCTGGGCGACGAGGCCATCCTCATGGCTCAGACCAAGCAGGTGAACCAGTTCTTTCGTCGTTTTAACTGTGAAGAAAGTCCCGACGGCAAACGGTATTACCCCGGTGACTCCCTCTTCAGGGACCCTGACCTTCGCAACAGGTATATCTCCGTCCTCTTTGACAACCAGAATGCGAATATCACAGACCAGATCAAGCAGGATTTCATTCGAACGGTTAACGGCCGTGAAAATCCGACCTTTCTGGATTTTCACGGCGGCGAATGGTTTGCGGAGGTCACGACAAAATTCATTTACAGGGGCACCGAAATGCCACTGACCTTGTTTCTCCAGTTGCAGGAAGAAGAGGTCGGTTCGAAATGGGTGATCACCAATGTGTATTTCGAACCCTTCAGCAAACTTTTCTTTAATTCGGGACAGAACGGGATGAAATTCCTGCACCCGATGAGCCATGAACTCGACTTTATGAACCTGATTCATGTCTTTAAAGACAAGAATGAAATTGAACTGTATACGTCGAGAGAATACCATCCTGATTTCCTCACCCTGTTCATTTATGAGGTGAAAAATGGAAACCTGGCATTCAAAACGGTTCAACAGGTCAAGTTTCATTTCTTTCAGGTTCCCGACTGGTATTTCGAGCTGGTTGATTTCAACCGCCCGGCGGCGAACTCAGGATGGCTGATTGCCAATCTTTTGAAAATCAATACAGAGGAGAAGGAATTGATGTTAAAATTCATTTACCATGAGTAGATCCCTACCCTTCCTCCCCGGTCTTGTCTTTGTTTGTCTCCTCAACACATTCCCTGTTTCCGGACAGGTCGGGACGCATGGCAAGGAGTCCGCTCAAACCACTGATCCTTACGCGGAGCAGATCCTGCAGATGGTTCACTTCGTTGAATCAGCCTTTAACATGCTGGGTGATACTACGGTCACCATGAGGGAAAAAGACATCATCATCAATGAAAGTTACCTCAAATTCTTTCGCGACGACA
Source organism: Bacteroidales bacterium (assembly GCA_028716265.1). Taxonomy (GTDB): domain Bacteria; phylum Bacteroidota; class Bacteroidia; order Bacteroidales; family JAGONC01; genus JAGONC01. Next base: position 20,226 of record JAQUQD010000006.1, read on the forward strand.
AGGTCCAGATTGAAGACGACCTGGACGAGAACCGTCAGGTAGTGACCAATAAAAGTGTTCAGGCATACCTCAAGGATATCAACTTCTTCTTTACCTATGTGCATTTCACGTTCACAACAGAAGATGTCTCAAGGGAAATCAATGATGAAGGACTGGTGTATTACAAGGTGACGCTGAACAGGAATTTACAGGGCAGGACGATCGATGGCATTCCGGTCAACAGCACACAGGTCCGCTATCTGGAGGTTAACCTTGATCCTGACCGGCAGGACCTGAAGATCGTAAGCATCTATACCACCAAATTGAGTGAGAAGGAAGACATGGCCAACTGGTGGTCGCATCTCCCATTAGGATGGAAACAATTTTTTGCCCGTCAGGTCACCCTGCCGGATTCTCTCCCGTTGAACCAGGTCCTACTGTTCAACGATACCATGGCCATCCTGCAATCAGATCAGCCAGAACCAACATTTGACACACTTTACATGGATACGGCACCCCTGTACCAGTCTGTCCGTCAGATGTGGGCGCTCGAGACCGTAAATGTCAGCCGGGATCTGTCCATTCGTACACTGGACCCGTTGAAGAAACTGACACGCCTGATTACCCTTTCCATTTCTGAAACAAATGTGGATGATCTCACCCCCCTGCGAAGCCTGTCAAAACTGGAGGTGCTGGACTGCTCCCATACGCTGGTCCACTCCCTTGAGCCACTCCATTACTCTCTGAATTTAAAGGAACTGAACATCGAAGATACCTGGGTTGAAGATATTGCCATCCTCGCCAGCTTTAAGAAGCTTGCGCTACTTAACGGCAGCTTCACCACCATCCGGCATCTGGAATCCCTGACAGGACTTTCAGAGCTCAGGGAACTCAGGCTCAGTCACACGCTGGTCTCCCAGCTTGATCCCCTGCAAAAACTGACTCGGCTAGTTGTCCTGGATGTGTCGCACACCCCGGTGACATCTCTTGCCAGTCTTACTGACCTTAACGCAATGAAATACCTGAATATCGGGTACACACAGGTGGGTGATCTGGAGCCGTTAAACCAAATGGCATCACTGCAGTTCATCTATATGGATTACACGCCCGTTGACGATCTGGATCCCCTGTTGAAGTTGCCTGAATTGAAACGGGTCTACTGTGATCATAGCAAGGTCACCGGCGAAAAGGCCAACGTTTTTATGGTCAGCAGGCCTGAGACCCTGGTCATTTACGAGACCGCTGAGCTGACCACCTGGTGGAACTCTCTGGATGAACACTGGAAAAAGATCCTTTCATCCGAGATCGGACTGGATTCCGTGCCCACAACGGAAAACCTTCATCAGATAACCCTCCTGCGGAAAATAGACGTTAAGGATGATACGCTCATCAGAACGCTGGATCCCCTGACTGCCCTGATCAACCTCGACGCGCTGAATATTTCCAATACGCCCGTCGTGCACCTCGATCCGCTGCGGAAAAGCCTGCATCTGAGGACACTGGATATTTCCAGCACGGCAGTCACCAGCCTGGAATCCATCCGGGACCTTCGCCTGCTGGAAAGGCTGTACCTGGTAGGCACGGGGATCCCAGACCTTGAACCGCTCCGTCAGGCAGAAAATCTTGTCGTGCTGAACATTGAAAATACAGCGATCGCTTCCCTGGAACCCCTGGCTGATCTGGAGGAACTGGAAATCATCTGGGCCGACCAGTCAGGTCTGACACAGGAGGGGGTGAACGGATTTATGGATCAAAATCCCAGGTGCGAAGTCATCTACAGGTCGGTAGAACTGGAGGGCTGGTGGGCCGGCCTGCCGTCGGAATGGAAGACCATTTTTCTGGACGCACTGGAGCTGACCGATCCCCCGGGCAGGGAAGGACTGCATCAGGTGATGAACCTGGAAGAACTGAGCATTGAAAACAACCTGGTGATCAGCGATCTCGAACCGCTGAAAATGCTTTCGCGGCTGAAGGTGCTACAACTAAGTGAAACAAGGATTGCGGGGCTGGATCCCCTGAAGGGTGCTTCCCGCCTGGAAACCCTTGTCTGCAGGAAGAGCCCGCTGGCGGAAATCTCTTCCATCGCAGGGCTGACCTCCCTGAAACACCTTGACGTGTCCAGCACGCATGTGTCAGATTACTCGCTGCTGGCACTGCTGACCGGGATCGAAACCATCAATGTTTCAGGAACGCCAATCAGGAATCTGAAATGGGTAAAGAGCCTCTCGAACCTGTCGCAGATCGAATTATACAACACCGGTATCAGCAGCCTGTCGGATCTGATAGGACTCCCTGCCCTGAAAATCGTCAAATGCTATAACACAAAGCTTAACGTAAAGAAGGTCGAAAAGTTCAAGTTCGCCATGCCGGAAGTCGATGTTGTTTTCTATTAAACCTATTAGGATGAGCCATCCATTCTTATTGACCAAAGTGATTGCAACCCTGGGGCCGGCCAGCGAGTCGCCCGGAATGATCCGAAAACTGATCGAAGCGGGCGTGGATGCCTTCCGTCTGAACTTCTCCCACGGGACGATGGAGCTGCACGCCGAATTGCTCGACAGGGTAAGACAGGCAAGCAAGGAATTGGACATAGCTGTGGCTGTTATTGGGGACCTTTCCGGGCCCAAGATCCGCATCGGGGATGTGCCCGAAGGAGGGATCCTTCTCCATCCAGGAAAGAAGGTCGAGTTTGCCGGTGGGGCAGGCCAGACCGTTTGCCGGGAGGAAACCGACCGGATCGTATTGATCACGAATTATCCTGAATTCATCAAGGAAGTGATGCCGGGGCAACGCATCCTGCTGGATGATGGCGCTGTGGCACTGGAGTGCGAACAGAAGACCGGGTCCGGCACGAACAGGAAACTGGTGTGCAGGGTGTTGAATACCGGGCTCATCACTTCCCGCAAGGGCGTCAACCTGCCGGATACGGAACTTTCTGTTCAGGCCCTGACAGAAAAGGATCACCGGTTCATTGAGTTTGCCGTAGCACACGAGCTCGACTTTCTGGCACTGAGCTTTGTCAGGACAGCCATGGACATACGCAGGTTAAAGGAACGGTTGAGGGAATTGAAGGCCAGACCTGAAAGGCCTGAGCTCACGGATCCCCGCCAGGATGCCTGGCAGAAAGCATTGCCCCGGACCGGACAGTTCATACCCGTTATCAGTAAGATCGAGAAGCCCCAGGCACTGGAGAACCTTGAAGAGATCCTGCAGGAGACCGACCTGGTGATGGTCGCTCGTGGCGACCTGGGAGTGGAGGTGGAACTGGCAGAAGTGGCGGTCCATCAGAAAAGGATCATCCACCTGTGTCACGAATACGGGGTGCCGGTGATCGTCGCCACGCAGATGCTGCAAAGCATGATCCAGTCTCCCTCACCCACGCGTGCCGAGGTTTCGGACGTGGCCAACGCCATCTTCGACGGGGCCGACATCGTTATGCTCTCCGGCGAAACAGCTGTCGGGACATACCCTCTGGAGGCAGTCAAAATGATGAACCGGATCACGGAGAAGACCAACGACTACCTGCGTTCCCACAGCACACCGCTCGCCCTGCCTCAACATTTCCGGCAGGGAACGAAGGAAAGTGCCGCTATAGCCCACGGCGTAAAAACCATCGTTGAAGACATCGAGATCAAAATGATCGTCACATGGACACACCTGGCCGAAAGCGTCGTTTACCTCTCCCAGTATCATATTCCGCTCCCCATCCTCGGATTCAGCAACCGGAGGGAAGACCTGAGAAAAATGGCGCTGCTTTACGGACTGATGCCCATGTACATGGAACTGCCCAGGAGCGGCAGCCAGTTCATAAAACAAGTCGACCAGCTGCTCATCGAAAAGAAATGGGCCATGCCGGGTGATACCATCGTCTTTGTGCTGGGAGAACCCATCGGACGTGCCGGGATCTCCAACCGGCTGGTCATACATAACCTTGGGGAAAGCGAATAAATGAACTTATCGGAGTGTGTGCCCAAAAGTGACTCCCCACCGGTTCACAGCAGGTTGAACTTCTCAGGGTGCTTGCCATGCCGTCCACGGTAAAAGGCCTCGATCTGCCTGAAATCCTCATCATAATTCCCCGACGGGGTCAGGACCGGCCCAAGTCCGCATATCTTCTCCTTATAATCCAGGAATCCAAGCACGATAGGTACCTTCGCCCGCAGTGCGATGAAATAATACCCCTTTTTCCAACTGGTCACCAACGCACGGGTACCTTCCGGTGTAATGGTGATGTACAGTGACTTGTACTGGTGGAACAGGTCTGCAACCTGCTCCACCATATGATTGCTCTTCGAACGATCGATGGGGATGCCACCCAGCCACCGGAGCAACGGGCCCAACCCGTGCGCAAAAGCCTCCTTTTTGATCAGGAACTTGACACGGATGCCGATCACCGTAAAGGCAAGCCGTCCCCAGACAAAATCCCACATGCTGGTGTGCGGCGCCACGATCACGACGCATTTCCTGATCCCGGGAGGCAGCCCCCCTACAACGTTCCAGCCGTTCAGACGAAGGATCAGGTTTGAAAGGTACTTCATGACTGGGTAGTGTTAAATTGTCAAATTGTTAAATTGTTAAAATGTCATATCGCCGGATAAGAGACGGGTAGCAAAGTCGGGGGATATGAAGTTCGACGATTCGCCGCACACATGCGTGGCAAAAGCAATGGCTGTGTCGATCAGCTTGTCCCATTCGTCCCCAGGCAGTTCATGCAGATCCTTCCGTGAAATGCCCCTTCGGACCATCCCGAAGATCAACCCCGCGTTGAAATTATCTCCGGCCCCAATGGTACTGACCGTCCGAACCGCAGGCACCGCATAGGATCGCTGGATCATGTCAGTGAACAGAAAGACTTCCTTTTCTCCCCTGGTCAGGATCAACATCTTTCCCCCCGATGCGTTGACCTGCTGATAGATCCTATCGGGATCAACAGTCTGTAAAATATTTCCAAAGTCTTCATCGGATCCCCTGATCACATCAGCCATCTGTAAATTTTCGAGAATGAAAGGCATGACGGAATTCAGTTCACCAAGGTGAGGCTTTCTGAAATTGGGATCATAAATGAGGATGCTGTTCCTCCTCCTGACAGCATTGATCAGGCGCACTATCCTGGTGCGGTTCTCCGCTTTCAGCGAATAGAACGATCCGAACAGGAGAACATCATCCTGTTCAAACACGGGCTCCTTCCATTCAGGGTTATCCTGCTGAACGCTCCTGTAGAACGTATAATGTGCATCATTGTTCGCGTCAAGGAAAGCAAAGGCGATGCGAACCTGTCCCTTATACCTGGAAATGAATTCAGTGGAAACATGATTCGCCTGCAGGAACGAACAAATGTATTCTCCCACCGGATCATCGCTACACTCCGACACTATGTAAACAGGTATCTCTGCCCTGCCCAGCGAGACAGCTGAATTCAGCTTGGATCCCCCTGGACTGAGAAACAAGACGTCATCACCCCTGAAGGCCACATCAAGGATACACTCGCCCGTTGTATAGATTTTTCGGTTCATCCCGCGCTTAACCCAGGGCCGGCCTATCAGAAATCAATTTCCAGCCCGAGCTGATCTTTGAATTTGATAAGATCCGGGTTTTTACCGGCCAACTGCTTGTATTTCTCATGTGGAGTATATGGCTTTTGTTCGGTCGAATTGGCCGATATGATGGTCTTGAGCTGAATCTGGTCATTTTTCAGCTGAGTCCGCAAAAAACCCATCATTTCCTGTTTCTTGTCATTAAGTTCATCTTCCTGGACCTTGTTTTCGATGGTCAGCTCAATGGTATGATCCTTCTGGAGTTCAGGCTTTCTTTTGGTAAGGGTGCTGTAAAAATTGGGAAGCTTGCCTTTGATCGTTTCGGCATAGTTGGTCCAGGCTTCCTCAAGCTGAACCTGATCGAATGGTTCCTCTTTTTTTGCATTGAGGTATACAGGTTGATTGCCCGAATCATCAGCTGTCTTTTTGGGAGCAGTTTTTTCCTTGATGGATACCCCGGAGCCGGGTTTTGAGTTCTTTTCATGATTCACGCCAACGACGGGTTTTGCCTGTGCCGGCCTGGATTCGATTAGCTTTCCAGGGGCGGGCTCCAGGATTTCGTTCCCCTCCTCCCCTTTTACAGGTACCCCGGCGGATCGCGCGTACCGTGAGTATTCCGCCGACAGGGCACACATCTGCATCAGCGCAATTTCCAGGTGGAGCCGCTTATGATTGCTGACCTTATAGTTCAGGTCACATTTATTACTGATATCCAATGCTTTGACTAACAGATCAACAGGGCACTGCCTGGATTGGCTGATGTAGGTGTTCCGGATCCCTTCGCCTGTTTCCAGCAACTTTGCCGTTGAGGGATCCTTACAGATCAGCAGGTTGCGGAGATGTTCACCCAAACCGATGAGGAAATGTTGTCCGTCAAATCCATTATCGAGTATTTCGTTCAGGATCAGGAGGGATTTATGGATATCCGCTTGGAGCAAGCAATCCACCATTTTGAAATAGTAGTCAAAGTCCAGCACATTCAGGTTGCTGATCACCATTTCATACGTAAGCTGGCTGCCTGAGAAGCTGACAATCTGGTCGAACATCGAGAGCGCATCGCGCATGGCGCCGTCTGCTTTCTGGGCGATGATCCGAAGAGCGTCGGGGTCGGCCGTTATGTTCTCGCTCCTGGCAACGCTGAGGAGCTGGCGGGTAATGTCTTCAACGGAAATGCGTTTGAAATCGTAGATCTGGCACCTGGAAAGGATCGTCGGAATGATCTTGTGTTTCTCCGTAGTGGCAAGGATGAATTTGGCATACGCCGGAGGTTCCTCCAGGGTCTTGAGAAAGGCGTTGAAGGCCTGTTGGGAAAGCATGTGGACCTCATCAATAATGTATACCTTGTATTTCCCGACCTGGGGAGGGATGCGGACCTGGTCCACAAGATTCCGGATGTCGTCCACCGAGTTGTTGGAGGCAGCGTCGAGTTCATGGATGTTGAAGGATGCGGAGGTGTTGAACGAAAGACATGACTCACATGCATCACAGGGAACGATGTCACTGGAAAGATGAAAGCAATTGATCGTTTTGGCCAGGATCCTGGCACAGGTGGTTTTGCCGATGCCCCGCGGACCGCAAAACAGGAATGCCTGGGCAAGCTGGTTGTTACGGATAGCATTCTTAAGGGTTGTGGTAATGGCCTGCTGGCCGATGACCGTGTCAAATGTCTGAGGCCTGTATTTGCGCGCAGAGACAATAAAATTATCCATCAGGTGTTTTTTTAGGGATCGATTACCTTTCAAAAATAGTTATTTTTGATTACCTTGTCCCGTTTATTTTTTAACAGGACGATCTCATCAGCATTAGCAGTTCATGTTGCTCATACACATACGCAAACCATCCAACCGGGTCCAATACATTTTTCATCTGATCGTTCATGATCTGCTGGGGATGGATTACGACCTTGTGTCTGACGCCGATCACTTCCTTGCCTTCCAGGGGCCAAAACTATCCTATGGGGCCCAACCCCTGGCGGATGAGATGTTTCAGCAGGCCTCAGGCCTTCTGTTTGAGACCGGAACCGATGCAGGAGAGCCGGAGATCCTTGAAACATCAGGTTCCGGGTTAATATTCCCGGTCACCCATCCGGCTTCTGCATTTCCGTTTGACCTGTTCTCCGCCAGCTTCTACCTGGTCTCCCGTTATGAGGAATACGGTCCGGGACGAAGGGACCAGCACGGTCGTTTCATGCCCGGACAAAGCATCGCCACCCGGTTGGGCTTTCTCGGAAAACCTGTGGTGAACCGATGGGCGCTTGACTTTGCGGAGGCGCTCAGGAGACGCTTTCCCGGACTACCTTCCCCGGATCAAAAATTCACCTTCCAGCCAACCATAGATATTGATTCAGCCTACGCTTACCGGTTCAAAGGCCCCCTGAGAACCATCGGGGGAATTGCATCTGACATGGCCCATGGAAATCTGAAAGACGCCAGGCAACGCTTCAGGGTGCTCTACGGACGGGAGAGGGATCCGTTCGATACGTTTGACTATATTTCAACCCTGCATGGGAAATATCATCTGCGGCCTGTGTTTTTTATCCTGCTGGGGAATTATGGGCCCAATGACAAGAATCTTTCCTTTACCAATCCCCGATTCAGGGAGCTTGTCAGAAAGCTTGCAAAAGAACACGAGGTGGGTATACATCCCTCCTATGCATCCTATGCTTCACCGGAAAGGATGAGGAAGGAGATCGCCCGGTTGGCCGACATCATCGGAAGGGAAGTCACCTGCAGCCGCCAGCACTTCCTGCGGTTCACCCTGCCGCAGACGTTCAGGGATCTCGCCAGCATAGGTATCAGACATGAATTTTCGATGGGTTACGCCCAGGAGACAGGCTTCAGGGCTGGTATCTGCACGCCATATCCATTCTTCGACCTTCATGAGAACGAAACGACTGATCTGATGATCCACCCTTTTGAAGTGATGGACGGTACATTGACCGACTATAAGAACTACACCCCGGTGCAGGCGACCTCCGTGATCAATGACCTCATCCGCGGAGTAAAAGAGGTGAACGGTACGTTGATCAGCATCTGGCACAATGAATCATTGAGTGATCAAAAAAGGTGGAATGGATGGAGAAACATCTACGAACGTCTGGTGCAGGAGGCTGTAAATGAATGATTTGCGCCGTTCTAATTCCACTGACAGAAAGGCATCGACTGTTCTATTTTCTGCAGCGACTTTTTAATCATTGCCATCAGCTCCTCACACTCAACAAGCATAACAACGCTTACCTCCTCTTCCACCAGGTGGCTGTCGCGGACCAGGCGGATATGGTAATACGTTTCCCTTGCATACTCATAGGCAACCGTCAGCTGCATATAATATTCCTCACTGGACGCCGCATCCTGTCCTACTTCCAGACATGATCCGACGGATATCCCTTTCATAAGTATGTGCTCCGACAGGACACGGTCATGCTGCTTATGATAAAGGATCTTGTAAAGCTCAATGATCAGAAGGCTGAACAGGTAACTTTTCTTAACAAGGAGCGTATTTCCTTTCATGTTTTTTATTATTAATACGATAACCCCTTCAAATGTTACCTTGTCAACCATACTTTTTTCATAATACAAGACTTTATTCTTTACTTTAGCAGTACCAAATGGTGTAAACAGGGTATGATCGTTCACCTTGCGCATAAGGATATCGATAAGACCAAGTGGGATTTGTGCATCCAGGAAGCATACAATGGAGTCATTTATGCCTATTCCTGGTTTCTCGACCTGGTGTCGGAAGAATGGGATGGCCTGATTGAAAATGATTATGAACGCGTTTTCCCCCTCACCTGGAGGAAAAAGGCATGCATTTATTACCTGCATCAGCCTTTCTTTACACAGCAACTCGGGATATTCTCCAGAAGTCTGTTGGATGAAGAAACCGTTAACCGGTTTCTGGAGGCTATCCCCGCCCGTTTCAGGCTGATCGAGATCAGTCTTAATTCCCACAACAAGGTGTCTGCGAAGGGATTCAACGTCCGGAACAACCTGAACCATGAACTGGCTCTGATCGAAACCTACGAACAGATCGCTGCGGGGTATTCTGAAAATACCATCCGGTCGATCAAGAAAGCGACAAAACAAAAAATGGCCGTACAGGCCGAGGTAAAACCTGATGTGATCATCGAGATGTTCCGTCAGCACCGAGGCCGGTCCGTTCACACGCTAAAGGATCGGGATTACCGGCTGTTCCGGCGGCTGGTTTACACCTGCCTGTATAAAGGGAAAGCCCAGGTCTGGGGAGCCTATTCCCCTGAAAATGAACTATGTGCAGGAATAATCTTCCTTTTCAGCCACAACAGGGCGGTCTTTCTTTTTTCCGGTCTCAATGACTATGGCAGGATGAACGGAGCCATGCCCTTTCTCATCGATGCGTTCATCAGGGAGTATGCGCAGACCTATCTGACGCTTGATTTTGAAGGATCCAACAATCCTGATCTGGCTAGATTTTACAGAAGCTTCGGATCCAAAGAAGTCCATTATCCCTTTATCAGGAGGAATAGTCTGCCATTGATGATCAGACTGGCCAAAAAGCTTCAAACAGCGGTCAGGAAACAGTAAATTTTAATCTGAAGCCGTTTGTCGCTTAGTGTTTCTTATTCAGCTTTCGGCGTGCAGTGATCCTTCTTCATGAACGGATACCTGAAATCGGTGGCAGGCAAAAGGGTTTCCTTGATGGTCCTTGGATTTGTCCACCGGATGAGATTCATGTAGCTACCCGCCTTGTCGTTGGTACCCGATTGCCGTGAGCCACCGAAAGGCTGCTGTCCCACTACCGCGCCCGTCGGCTTGTCATTGTAGTACAGGTTTCCGGCGGCGTATTTCAGGATTTCGCTTGCTTTGGCCATTGCATAGCGGTCACGCGCAAAGATGGAGCCCGTGAGCCCATACGGTGAAGTGGAATCGCATAGATGCAGCGTTTCTTCAAACTGGTCATCCTTGTACACGTAGATGGTCAGAACCGGTCCGAAGATCTCCTCCTCCATGGTGAGAAAATGGGGGTTGCGAGTCAGGATAACGGTCGGTTCGATAAAGTAGCCCTCTGATTTATCGCCCTTGCCGCCCAGGATCACCTCAGCATCGGATGATTTCATCGCTGCATGAATATACCCTGTGATGTTGTCGAAGGAAGCCTCATCAATCACCGCATTCATGAAATTCTCAAAATCCGCCGGATCGCCCGTCCTGATCTGGGAATGCATGTCTGCCAGCCGTTCCCGTATTCCTTTCCAGAGCGATTCCGGGATATAGGCCCGCGATGCTGCCGAGCATTTCTGGCCCTGATATTCAAAAGCTCCCCGTATAAGAGCTGTAGCTACCTCGTCCGGATCAGCGGAAGCATGCACAAACACGAAGTCCTTTCCTCCTGTTTCACCCACGATCATCGGGTAGGACTTATAATCCGACAGGTGATCCGCAGTCATTTTCCATAACTTATTGAAAGTCTGATTGGAACCCGTAAAATGTACCCCTGCGAGGTAACGGTCTGCCATCACTGTATTTCCGATGACAGAGCCAGCGCCAGGGATAAAATTGATGACGCCGTCGGGCACACCTGCTTCCATGAATATCTTCATCAGGTAATAATTCGACAACAGCGACGTAGAAGCGGGTTTCCAGATCAGGGTGTTCCCCATCAGTGCGGGTGCAAGGTTCAGGTTGGATGCAATGGACGTGAAATTGAACGGGGTGACGGCAAATACAAATCCCTCCAGCGGCCTGTATTCGATCCGGTTGATGATCCCTTTGTCGGAATGAGGCTGTTCATTGTAAATATCCGAAATATAATGGGAGTTGAACCTCAGGAAGTCAACAGTCTCGCACGCAGCGTCTATCTCAGCCTGAAAAATATTCTTGGACTGGCCCAGCATCGTCGCTGCGTTGATCACATGACGGTACTTGGTGGCGATAAGCTCTGCTATCTTAAGGGTGATGGACAGCCGCTCGACCCAGAACATGGACTCCCATTGTTTGTGCGCTTTCCTTGCGGCTTCGACGGCCATCCTGACCTCCTTCGGGGAAGCTTTGTGATACGTGGCCAGCAGGTGCCGGTGGTTATGCGGCATCACGACCTGCCCTGTATCACCGGTACGGATCTCCCTGCCTCCGATGATCAACGGTATATCAGCCACCTCGCCGCTCATCCGCTTTAATTCTGCGATCACCTTTCTGCGGTCCTTGCTTCCCGGAACATACGAACGAATAGGCTCGTTCTCAGGGTATTCAAAAACAAATATGGCGTTATTCATCCGATGTATCATTAGTAATCAATAAACACCCTGTGCATGATTTTGTTCACACAGTGACAGATGATTCGACATGAGTTGCTATATTTGCCATCAGACTGCACAGTGTCAGGGATCGCAGTGGGTGATTAAAGATGAAGAATGAAAAATGAAAAATTCAAGATTATACCGGGAAGTGTTGGTCAGCTTATGCCTTCTTCTGGTAGTCATCCTCTTTGTGGCACAGGGATGTGATCCTGCACGGACCAGCAAGGGTAAAGCATTGTCTGACGAGGGGGAGGCCACCTTGAAGGGAGAGTTGGTCATTTTCCATGCGGGAAGCCTAGCCGTGCCATTCAGGGAATTGAAATCCGCCTTCCGGGAACTGCATCCGGAGGTTGAGATCAAGCTGGAAGCTGGGGGAAGTGTTGCCAATGCCCGCAAGGTCGTTGACCTGGGGCGTCCTTGCGATATCATGGCCGTTTCGGATTACAAGGTCATCGACGAGATGCTCATTCCCGGGTATGCCACATGGAACATCAAGTTTGCAGCTAACGAAATGGTCATCGTGTACACCCCTCAATCCGCGTATCACGAGATGCTGGACTCACTCAACTGGTACTCGGTCCTTTCCCGGCAGGATGTGCGGTATGCACGTTCTGATCCGAACCAGGATCCCTGCGGTTACCGTACAGTGCTCACTCTGAAGCTTGCCGGGGAATACTACGGTATGCCGGGGCTGGCTGAGCTGCTGCTTTCCAAGGACAACGCCTACATTCGTCCGAAGGAAGTGGATCTGCTCGCCCTGCTGGAGACCGGAACGGTCGATTATGTCTTTAACTACCGTTCTGTTGCCCGGCAGCATCAGTTGCCTTTCCTGCAGCTGCCACCGGAGATCAACCTGAAGGAGCCGGAACTGGCAAGTCATTATGCCACCGTCTCCACCGACATCAACGGGAGGGAACCGGGTGAAAAGATCACCATGACGGGAGAGCCCATGCTGTATAGCATGGCCATCCTGACCAGTGCGCCTAATCCTTCGAATGCCATGGCATTTGCCGATTTCCTGCTTTCCGGGAAAGGTCGGCAGATCATGGAATCCTGCGGGCAGCCGTCGGTGGTGCCGTCCCCCACTGCCTCGTACGACAAGGTGCCGGAACAGCTGAGGGTGTATGCAACGCGGGAGTAATTAGGCAGTTGGCAGTAAACAATTTAACAATTTGACAATTCGACAATTTGACAATTTAACAATTTTAAGATGAAACGTAGTTTAATCATTATCTTTATCGCCTTCATGATGGCGTCATGCGTGGACAATTCGGAGGGAAAAGTGGCCATAAGTGAAAGAACAAGGGATACGGCAGACATGACCAACGATTTTTATGACAACGAGCCCGTCCATGACCTGAGCATCGGGGAAATCCTCGTGAGCGGCGAGGTCAAAAATCCGGGAAAGGCAGACCTGGCATCGCTGCCACTTCGCTCTGTGATCGTCAAGGAAACCCTCCTTTCAGGGGATACAAACCGGTTTGTCGGAGCTTACCGCTATGACGGGTATTCCCTGTACGACATCCTGAACAGTTTCATCCCGGATAAGGCAAACAAGGAGGAGTTTCTTCCAATCATTGACCTGTATGTTGAAATAACGAACAAAGCCGGTGAAAAGGCAGTGTTCAGCTGGGGAGAGATCTATTATCCGGTCAACCGGCATCAGATCATTCTGGCCACCAGGGTGATGGAGATCGTCCCATCGAAAACCAAGGACCACTGGCCCCTTCCTGTTGCATGCAGGATCGTTACAGCACCCGATCTGATCACCGAAAGGAATATCCAGGAGCCGGAGAGGATAACGGTCAAATCGCTGGAGCGGTCGTTTACCGTTGACCGGGATAAAAACTACTCAGAGGGAGTATCACTCGTTGTGAATGACTCCCTAATGCTCTCTTTCTCTTCCATGCCAGAAGAATATATTTCTGTAACCTATCCAACCATTTTTTATGGACGAGGCAAGGGGATACACAGTGTCACTCCATTTTCAGGCATCATGCTGAAGGATATCCTGAAACACCATATCGCTGTCGATCAGCACTCCCTGCGCAGCGGACTGGTGATCGTCAAGGGGGCCGACGGTTATCGCAGCGCCTTCACACTAAGCGAAGTCGTCAACCGTAACGACCAGTCGGAGGCCATCCTGGTGGATGTTGGCGAAGAGAAAGAGGGAGGCCGTTTTCGGCTTTTCACCAGCGCCGATTTCTTTTCCGACCGTGCCGTCTTTGCCCTCGAAACGATCCTGATTGACTATTGATGACAAATTGCTTACAAAAACCGGTGAATGGTGGATTTTACTATTTGCCGTTTAATTTTTGATTTTTGATTTCATGAAAACCAGCATCTTCCAACTCATTCTCATTTTCCTGGGAGGTCTGGTATTGCTTTTCATCGTCGCTCCCCTACTGGGTATATTTTTAAAGACATCACCCTCTGATCTTTTCCAGACCAGCCAGGATCCGGAGGTGACCCGCAGTATCTGGCTGACCTTATGGACCAGCATGGTGGCGACGCTGGTCTTCTCCATCGGGGCCATACCGCTGGCCTTTCTGCTGGTCAGAAAAAGATTCCGTATGAAGCAGCTGGTGCTGGGCATCATCAATCTGCCAGTCGTCATCCCCCACTCAGCGGCCGGGATTGCCATCCTGGGTTTTGTATCCCGGAATACGCTGATGGGCAAAGCTGCCTCCCTGGCGGGCTTTGATTTTGTCAGCACACCTGCCGGGATTGCACTGGCAATGGCATTTGTAAGCCTTCCTTTTCTGATCAATGCGGCCATGGACGGCTTTGCCGCCGTCCCGGTAAGGCTCGAAAATGCCGGGCTGAACCTGGGGGCCTCACCGGCCCGTGTGTTCTTTTCCATCTCACTCCCACTAGCCTGGAGAAGCATCGTCACAGGTCTGATCCTCATGTTTGCACGCGGGATGAGTGAGTTTGGCGCCGTGGTGATTGTCGCCTACCACCCCATGATCACGCCGGTTCTCATTTTTGAGCGCTTTGGTGCATTTGGGCTCTCCTATGCACGGCCGGTGGCCGTATTGTTCATCCTGGTCTCCCTCGCCGTTTTCATCCTGCTGCGGCTGCTCACCAAAGATAAAAGCCATGCTAAGAGTTGAACAGCTTTCGGTTAACATGGGAGAGTTTTCCCTGCAAAGCATCGACCTTCAGGTCGGCCGGGAAGATTATTTTGTGGTGCTTGGAGTTTCAGGTGCAGGCAAATCCCTTCTGCTGGAAACCATCGCCGGCATCGTCAAACCTTCGGGAGGGCATATTTATCTCAATGAAGAAGACATCACCCGTAAAAAGATCCAGTCAAGGGGTGTCGGCCTATTGTACCAGGACCATGCCCTGTTTCCACATCTTACTGTTGTTGAGAATATTGCATATCCGTTGAAGGGAAGATATCCGGCAAAAAGAGATGCCGTCAAGGCCGTAAGGGATCTGGCTGAGCAGATGAGCATACAGCATCTGCTGCATCGCAAGCCGGGCACACTCTCAGGCGGAGAACAGCAGCGGGTGGCACTGGCCCGCACTCTTGCCATGAATCCCTCCGTCCTGTTGCTGGACGAACCCCTTGCATCACTTGATGTTCAGATGAAGAAAGACCTCCGGAAGCTCCTTCGGAAGATCAACCAGGATGGGATGACGATCCTCCACGTAACGCATGATTACGAAGAAGCCATCACACTGGGTCATAAGGTTGCCGTCCTCAATGAGGGAAAGATCATCCAGACCGGATCCATCGCCGACGTGTTCCAACACCCGCGGCATGCATTTACCGCCAGTTTCATCGGGATAAAGAATTTCTACAGCGCCCGGTTTCTGCCACCCGATCCGAATGCGTTACCCGGATTGTCATGCGCACAAATCAGCCCTGAGATCTCCTTCTTCCTGCAGGAACAGGTCCCCGATGGTGACGGATTCATCATCCTGGAAGCCGAAGATATCACCCTGAGCCATACAAGACCAGACAGCAGCGCACGGAACAACTTCAAGGGTACCATACTGGAGATCTCACCCGGAATAAAAGGTTTTGAGGTGACCGCGGATATAGGTATTCCGGTTCATGCCATCATCACCCGCCATGCCCTTGACGATCTGCAGCTTCGGGAAGGAAAAGATGTCTGGGTGTCGTTCAAAGCCTCTGCCTTACGATTCATTGCCGGATAACAGATCTTTCGTTTACTTAAATCACTAACTTTACGGAAGAGTTCAATGAATGACTTCGCAAAGGTCATACCTGCTCAGCCTGATCCTCATCTTCCTGGCTGTGGGGCATCTGAATGCCCTGACAGAAGCATTTCACCCTCGCACAGCGCCCTCCAGATACCCTGCTGATACCATCAAACTCCTTGACTCGCTTCATTCCTATTTCTGGAGAACAAACATCGGATACTGGGTGAACCAAGATCTCGACCTGTTTTCCTATGACCATAACACCGATATGATTCGATGGAACAGGAAACACTGGGACGAATCATACGGCTATATATGGTATGACGACTTCCGCGTCCTTTACACCCTTGAAGGAGGACAGCCAGTGGAAGAGCTCAAGCAGAATTACGACCTGCAAACCTCCCAATGGATCAATTATACCCTTTTTAGCTATGCTTTTGACGGGCAAGGGAACAAGACCGAATGGAAATGGCAGCGATGGTCGGCGGAAAAGGAAGAGTGGATCAACTTCCGGTTAAACAACTATCTCTATGATGTTCAAGGGCATCAGATCCTCTCTGTTTCCAGTATCTGGGATGCTGCGGGCAATGAGTGGCTGCTTTCTCAACAAACAGAAATATCCTACGATGTCTGCGGTGCAGATACCCTGATCCTTACCTCGTACTGGTCCACATCCGATTCCGCCTGGACCCCCCTGGGTCTCAGGAGAAACATTTATGATCAGGCAGGAAACCGGGTGAGAGAACATATGCAGTATTGGGATGCCGGATCTTCATCCTGGATCAACTCCAGCAATAATATATCGCTTTATGATGAACACGATAACCTGCTGCAAACGACCTACCAGCACTGGGATGAAGGCCTCAACGGATGGGTTGACAGGAATCTGACCGAATATTCATACAATGTACAGGACCTGTTAAGCCTTTATGTCACTTCCATGTGGGATCCTTCAGACTCAGTATGGCAACCTGCATCCAGAGGATTGTATGCATACGACCGGGAAGGCGACGAAAGCGATTTCATTTTGCAGGTGTGGAGCCAGAACGGTGAATGGATCAACCAATCACACAAACGCTATGTTTACTATAAAGTGCTTTCTTTGCAGGAATCCTATCCATCTTCGGAGATTTCCTGCATCTTGACGACCTATCCTACCGGACATCAATGCGTTCGGTGTTGCGGCTTAAAAAACAGCCAATCTTATATCCTCAACGTGTATACCTTGACTGGAAGCCTGATCCTCACTAGGGCATTCAACGGCGATCAGGCTGTTTCGTCATGGGGCCACATTCCACCCGGCATCTATATCCTCACCATTACGGGAAACGATCAGATAATACACAGGGAAAAGATGTTGATCCCTTAAATGCCAGGATCATGGAAGGAAACCTGTCTCGATATGGCTAACCGACCTGAAAAGGTTCTGTCTGGCCTTTTTGTTGAGCTTCGACATCTCCAGGATGATCTTTCTGACCTCCTCCCGCTGGGAAATATTCTCATAGGGGCACCGCACGGTCTGAGGAGGAAATCCTTTCAATGAGGCATACCGTGTCAACTCCGCTGCAGTTACCGATGCCAGGGGCCGTATGATGGTGAACTTACCCCCGAACATTTCCAGCCGCACCGGCATAGCACTGATGGTACCATGATGGATCATATTCATCAGCAAGGTTTCGATGATATCATCCCTGTGATGCCCGAGAGCGATCTTATTGCATTTCATCGCGTTAGCCAGGATGAACAGCTCCTTCCTCCGGTTCCTCGAACAGACATAGCATGCTCCTTTTGACGGCAAGGGATCAACGTCATCTCCTGGCGGCCTATCAACGAATGGAACCTGGTGTGTGTCACACCATTCCTTCAGGTAAGCGATGTTCGTCACTTCAGGAATGATCCCTGACCTGATATGAGCGGCATATAGTGAAATCGGAGAGGAAAGGATTTGCTTTCGCCAGGCCAGCATATCCAGCAGGGATAACGAATCCTTGCCTCCTGACACCGCAACCAGGATCCGGTCGGAAGGTAAGATCAGATCATATTCACTGATCGTTTTTAAAAACCGTGACCGGATCCTTTCCATGAATCTTGAATCACTGAGCTGCATCATGGATTGTCATTTTTATTGTAAAATTGCATAAAAAACCCCGACAATGGAATAAATTTGTCAGGATTGGTTACAGCCACATAATATGTTGTATGAGATACCCGGGATTTATAGCGTTATTATTTTTCATCGATATGTTTTTACATGCTCAGGACAGAATAACCGGTTTGCCTTTTGCCACCCGTTCAGAAGTGATTGCACAGCATGGCATGGCAGCTACCAGCCAGCCACTGGCAACACAGGTGGCGCTTGATATTCTGAAATCGGGAGGCAACGCCATTGACGCGGCGATCGCTGCCAGCGCTGTGCTTGGGCTGATGGAGCCGACCGGTTGCGGCATTGGCGGTGATCTGTTCGCCATCATCTGGGATGCAGAAAGCCGTCAGCTTTACGGACTGAATGCCAGCGGACGTTCGCCCGCTTCGCTTTCCCTGTCCTTCTTCCAGGAAGGTGGTTACAAAAAAATACCGGCACTCGGCCCCCTGCCGGTCTCTGTTCCAGGATGTGTGGATGGCTGGTTTGAGATGCACTCACGTTTTGGTTCGCTTGACATGGCCACGATCCTTCAGCCTGCAGTCGATTACGCAAGAGAAGGATTCCCTGTTTCAGAGCTCATCGCTTTTTACTGGCATAGAAATGCGGCTGTTTTAAAGGGCTATCCGGGATTTGCCGAAATATACATGCCCGGAGGCAAAGCGCCTGGAAAAGGCGAGATCTTTAAAAATCCATACCTGGCCAGTACGCTGGAAAGAATTGGCCTTATGGGCCGGGATGTTTTTTATAAAGGCGAAATGGCTGACAGCATTGATGCGTACATGAAACGTGTGGGAGGTTTTATTTCGAAGGAGGACTTGGCAAGCCACACTTCGGAATGGGTCCAGCCCGTCTCGGTCAATTACCGTGGGTATGATGTCTGGGAGTTGCCACCCAACGGCCAGGGCATTGCAGCACTGCAGATCCTCAACATCCTTGAAGGGTATGATATTCATGCCATGGGAATGGGAAGCGCCGGGTATCTCCATACCCTTGCGGAGGCCATCAAACTCGTCTTCGAGGACAGGGCCAGCTTCTACGCTGATCCTGCATTCAGCCATATCCCTTTGAACTGGCTGCTCTCAAAGGAATATGCGGCTTTTCGGAGGGACCAGATCGATCCGGATACTGCTGCCATGGTGGTGTCTCCAGGAGTGCCTGAACAGAGTAACACGATCTATCTGACCGTGGCAGATATCAACGGGAATATGGTCTCGCTCATTCAGAGCAATTACCGGGGCATGGGCAGCGGTATGACGCCAGGGAAGCTGGGCTTCGTGCTGCAGGACAGGGGCGAGCTTTTCAGCCTGCAGGAAGGCCATCCCAATGTATATGAACCAGGAAAACGGCCCTTTCATACTATCATTCCTGCATTTATCACCAAAGACGGACAGCCCTGGATAAGTTTTGGGGTGATGGGCGGCTCCATGCAGCCGCAAGGTCACGTCCAGATCGTAGTCAACCTGGTTGACTTCGGCATGAACCTTCAGGAAGCGGGTGATGCACCGCGTATCCGTCACGGAGGATCGTCCGAGCCAACGGGAGAGAAGATGACGGACGGAGGAATTCTTTTTCTGGAGTCAGGTTTTCCCCAGGAAACGATCCGGGAACTGGAAAAGAAAGGACACAAGATACGGTTTTCCGATGGTAACTTCGGAGGCTACCAGGCCATCATGCGCGACACGGTGTCTGGTATCTACTATGGCGCGTCAGAATCCCGCAAAGACGGACAGGCGGCGGGGTATTGATTCAGTCGGCGGTCGGCAGTCGGCAGTCAGCAGCCTGTCCTGAGGGCTAAGCCAGAAGGAACAGCAGTCGGCAATTGGCAGTTGAACAATTGAACAATTTGACAATTTAACAATTCATCATAAACGAATGAATATCAATAAGATACAAAATTACGAAGTATGGTTCGTTACCGGCAGCCAGCACCTGTACGGTGCTGAAACGTTACAGAGGGTGAACGAAGACTCGACTGCGATAGCAGAAGCGCTGAATGATTCGGACAAGATCCCCGTGAAGATCATTTTTAAACCTGTAGTGACCACTCCTGCCGAGATCACTGGCTTGTGCCAGTCGGCAAATTCCAGCAGCAACTGCATCGGTATCATCGCCTGGATGCATACGTTCTCTCCTGCAAAAATGTGGATATCCGGGCTGAGCATGCTGGTCAAGCCCCTGCTTCACCTTCATACCCAGTTCAATACGGAGATCCCGTGGGATGACATCGACATGGACTTCATGAACCTGAACCAGTCGGCGCACGGTGACCGGGAATTCGGGTTCATCTGCACGCGGTTGCGCGTGAACCGCAAGGTGGTGGTGGGGCACTGGCAGAGTGAAAAGGTGCAGGAAGCCATTGGCATCTGGTCGCGTGCTGCCATCGGATTCAATGAGTCAAGGAACCTGAAAATATGCCGTTTCGGTGACAACATGCGTTATGTAGCAGTGACCGAAGGTGATAAATTGGAAGCAGAGAAGATCTTCGGGTGGCAAGTCAACTACCACAGCGTCGGGGAGCTGGTAGAAAGCATGAAGGCCGTCACCGGCGACGAGGTAGGTGCGTTGATCAAAGAATATACGGAGAAATACGCCTTTGCTGCACCCCCGGATGAGCCGGTGCGTTACCAGGCCCGGATCGAGCTGGGAATGAAGGCATTTTTTGAAAGGAATGGATACAGAGCCTTTACGACGAACTTCGAGGATCTTTTCGGGCTGGAACAACTGCCCGGACTTGCCGTCCAACGGCTGATGCAAAAGGGATACGGATTCGGCGCGGAAGGCGACTGGAAACAATCGGCGCTGGTAAGGATCATGAAGGTGATGGCGGAAGGAATGCAGGGAGGCTGTTCGTTCATGGAGGATTATACGTATCACCTGGATCCGGAGCGGCCGTCGGTACTGAACGCTCACATGCTGGAAATCTGTCCGTCGCTGGCCGGGGATAAGCCGGTCATCGAGGTCCATCCCCTCAAAATAGGCGGAAAGGAAGCCCCGGCACGGATGGTATTTACCGTCCCGGCAGGAAAAGGCATGGTGGCCACGCTGGTCGATATGGGGGGTCGTATGCGCATGATCGTGAACCCGGTTGAGGTGATCACTCCCAAACCCCTTCCAAAACTTCCCGTGGCCCGCGCGCTATGGATGCCCGAACCGGACCTTGAGACCAGCGCGCATGCATGGATCCTTGCAGGTGGTGCCCACCATACGAGTTTCAGTATGGCCCTGAACACCGACCATATGCAGGATCTGGTGGAGATGTTCGGCATCGAACTGCTCTTGATCAATAAAACCACACGGATCCCTGACTTCAAGAAAGAGTTGCGGTTCAATCATGTTTATTATCAGTTCAATAAATAGATGGGTATCAATCAAATTCTAAGCAAATGACAACACTGGACTGGATCGTTCTGGGTGCCTTTCTTGCCTGTTTAGCCGGAATTATCATCTGGGTGTTAATGAAAAAAGACAAAAACACTTCCGATTATTTCCTGGCGGGGCGTGATGCTACCTGGCTTGCGATCGGGGCATCCATTTTCGCTTCCAATATCGGTTCCGAACACCTGGTCGGGCTTGCAGGCGCCGGAGCGGAAAGCGGGATGGCCATGGCTCACTGGGAGATGCATGGATGGCTCATCCTGATGCTGGGCTGGCTGTTCGTACCCTTTTATTCCCGCAGTAGGGTTTTTACCATGCCCGAGTTCCTGGAAAAAAGATATAATCCCCAGTCGCGGTCGCTTCTGTCGATCATTTCCCTCGTCAGCTATGTCCTGACCAAGGTAGCGGTCACCGTTTATGCCGGCGGAGTCGTCTTTAAGGACGTTTTTGGGATCGAGGCCATTCGGTTGTTCGGAACGGAAATCGATTTCTTCTGGGTAAGCGCCGTGGGTCTTGTTGCCCTGACAGGGCTGTACACCACCCTTGGAGGGATGAAGGCCGTACTCTATACCTCTGTGCTTCAAACTCCTGTGTTGTTAATCGGTTCGATCCTGGTGCTGATCATCGGGCTTAGCAGGATCGGGGGATGGTCAGAGATGATGGAAGTGGTCAGGGCCGCGCCGGTCAATGAGTATGGCGACAGCATGGCCAACCTCATCCGTTCACCCCACGATCCGGATTTTCCATGGACAGGTGTGCTCCTTGGATCGGCCATCATCGGATTCTGGTACTGGTGCACCGACCAGTATATCGTCCAGCGCGTCCTATCAGCACGAAACATGACACAGGCGCGAAGGGGATCCATTTTCGGCGCGTACCTTAAACTGACACCGGTCTTTATCTTTTTGATCCCGGGTATGATCGCCTATGTCATGAATCAGAAAGGAATGATCCAGCTCAGTACGAACGACGCCGCATTTTCCACCCTGGTCAAGGAGCTGCTGCCCATGGGGTTCAAGGGTGTTGTGGTCGGGGGTCTGCTGGCGGCCCTGATGAGCTCCCTGGCATCCCTGTTCAATTCATCCGCCATGCTCTTTACGGTCGATTTCTATAAAAAATATAAGCCCAATGCCACGGAAAGGCACTATGTGGTGGTGGGAAAAATCGCCACGGCAGCTGTTGTGCTGCTTGGAGTCCTCTGGATCCCTGTGATGAGAGGACTGGGAAAGGTGCTCTACGCTTACCTGCAGGATGTCCAGTCGCTGCTGGCGCCGGGGATCGCTGCCGTTTTTCTCCTGGGGATCCTTTCAAAACGCACGACACCAAAGGCAGGCCTCTTCGGATTGATCATCGGCTTCTCCCTGGGCATGCTCCGGCTGGGGCTCAAGTTATTTGCAGGAACCATGGACCCGGATGGATTGATCTACCGGATCTTTCTCGCACCCAACTGGTTGCACTATGAAATCGCACTGTTCTTTACCGTGATCATCGTGATGATCATCATCAGTTATTTCACCAAACCAAAAGACTTAGAAAGCATCAAAGGGCTGACACTGGTATCGGTCACACCGGCACAACGAGCGGAGGTCAGAAGCAGTTTCGGCAAATGGGATGTGGTCAATACGGCGATCATCATCACGATCATTGTGGCCTTTTATATCTACTTCTGGTAATCCTATCAAAAAGAACCCCTGATGATATGCTAAACGAATTAAAAGAGGAAGTTTATCACGCCAACCTGGACCTTGCGGACTACGGATTGGTACTGTTCACCTTTGGAAATGTCAGCGGATTTGACCACGGGAAAGGATGGATCGTCATCAAGCCCAGTGGGATGGATTACCGGCGGATGAAGCCGAGGGACATGGTGGTGGTCGACCTGGAAGGGAACGTGGTGGAAGGCCGTCTTCGTCCTTCCACGGATACCCCGACTCACCTGGAGTTGTACAAGGCCTTTCCTGAGATCGGCGGTATAGCGCACTCCCATTCAACGTATGCCACTGCCTGGGCGCAGGCGGGAAAGAACATACCCATCCTGGGCACAACCCATGCCGATCATTTTTCACAGCCTGTTCCCTGCACTGCCGTGATGACGCCGGAGGTAGTGGATGGCGATTATGAAAGGGAAACGGGAAGGACCATCGTCAGCACCTTTAATGACATCAACTACCTGCATGTACCCGGAGTGCTCGTCAGGAACCATGGTCCTTTCACCTGGGGCAAAGACCCGAAGGAAGCCGTCTACAACAGTGTCATACTGGAAGAGCTTACGCGCATGGCCTGTATTACCCTTGCGATCAATCCTGAAACCACAATGAACCGGGCCCTGATCCGGAAACATTACGAACGGAAGCACGGAAAGGATGCCTACTATGGACAATAAGACGAAGCGCTATGTGATCGGTGTGGACTTCGGCACCGATTCAGCGCGTACGGTCATCGTGGATGCATTTTCGGGAGAGGAGCTGGCCACTGCGGTACAGTACTACCCCCGGTGGAGTGAAGGCCGGTATTGCGATCCGGTAAAAAACCAGTACCGGCAGCATCCCGTGGATTACATGGAAGTCCTGGAAGCCACCATCCGCGAGGCGCTGGGACAGTGCGACTCCGGTGTCGCGGGGAAGGTGGCAGGCATCAGCATGGATACCACAGGCAGCACTCCGGCACTGACTGATGCTGAGGGGATTCCTCTGGCGCTGACCGAGGGATTTGAAGAAAATCCCAATGCCATGTTCATCCTCTGGAAAGATCATACCGCTGTGAAAGAAGCTGAAGAAATCAACCGGCTGGCACGAAGCGGAGGAGTGAATTACATTAAATATGTGGGAGGAGTTTATTCATCGGAATGGGTATGGGCCAAGGTGCTGCATGTCATCCGGCAGGATGCCTCGGTCCGGCAGGCAGCTGCTTCATGGATCGAACATTGCGACTGGATGCCGGCGCTGCTGTGCGGCCGTCAGCGACCGGATGAGGTCGTGCGGAGCCGCTGCGCTGCAGGACATAAAGCCCTGTGGCACAGGGAATGGAACGGACTGCCCCCCGGAAGTTTCTTCCGAAAGCTTGATCCGGCGTTGGAACGTATCCGGAACAACCTGTATAGCGAAACGTTCACCTCTGACATCCGCGTTGGCTATCTTTCACCTGAATGGGCAGACCGCCTTGGGCTGACCACGCAGGTTGCCGTGGGCACCGGAGCATTCGACTGCCACATGGGTGCTGTGGGAGGAGAAGCAACTCCCAATGTTCTTACCAGGACCATCGGCACATCCACCTGTGATATCATGACGGCCCATTATAAGGATGTGGGAGACCAGCTTATCGCCGGTATCTGCGGACAGGTGGATGGTTCCGTGATACCGGGCTATGTCGGGCTGGAGGCTGGACAATCCGGGTTCGGTGATATCTATGCCTGGTTTAAAAATGTATTGGCCTGGCCCGTCGAAAATCTGCTGGACAACACGACACTGATCTCCCCGGAAACGAAAGCAAAACTGAAAGAGGAGATCCTGGAGCAGATCATCCCCGGACTTACCGATGCAGCCGCCCGGATACCCTTTGAAGAATCCGCCGTCGTCGCACTGGACTGGATGAATGGCAGGAGGACTCCCGATGCCAACCAGGAGGTCAAAGGTGCCATGATCGGGCTTACGCTGGGCAGCGACGCTCCCAGGATCTTTAAGGCCCTGGTGGAAGCCACCGCTTTTGGATCGAAAGCCATCGTTGAAAGGTTCGGGAGGGAAGGCGTCAGGATCAAAGAGATCATCGGGCTTGGAGGTATAGCCCGAAAATCGTCCTTTGTGATGCAAACCATGGCCAACGTGCTGAACATGCCCATCAAGATCGCTGCTTCTGAGCAGACATGCGCTTTTGGCGCTGCCATGTTCGCCGCAGTGGCGGGAGGGATCCACAAAAGGGTGGAGGATGCTCAGAAAGCGATGGGTAAAGGATTCGACATGGTGTATCATCCCAACCGCGACAAGGCAGACAAATATGCACTCCTGTACAGGAAATATGAACAGCTGGGAGCATTCGTTGAGGAGCATTCCGACTGAGCCCGCCGGAATTTAATTCTGTATTTTTATTATCTTTGCCGTATCATTGATATGAAATGTAACTTCAATCATTTTATCGCATTACTATGAAAAGAATATTATTGGCATTTGGGTCCGTTGTGCTGATTGTCAGCATCGCCACCCATCAGGCTTCCTCGCAGAATCTCATGGAAAAAATGAAGAAAAAAGCGGAAGAAGCAATTTTGAAAAAGACGCCGGCCGGAGAAGAAACGAAGGATAACCAATCCCCGGCAGGCACATCATCAACAGGCACCAGTGGTCCGTCCAACACCAAAGGAGGCGGGCTGAGTGCCAAAACGATCGATGTCACCCAGCAGATTGCCGAAGCGCAAACCGCTTTCGGGGCGAAAAAGTACACCGACGCCAAATACTCCATCCGTCAGGCCATCCTTGGGATCGAGCTGGAGATCGGGAAAAGCATCCTTAAGGAATTGCCTGAAAAGATCGCAGGACTGTCCATCGTGACGGAGGAGGACAACGTCACCAGCAGCGGGATCGGTTTTGTGGGACTGGTCATCCACCGTGTCTACGGACCCGGAGAAAAACAATTCACCCTGACCATCGGCAACGATGCGGCTATGCTTTCGGCAGTGAACATGTACCTTGCCGCGGGTGCCTATGCCTCCACGGCCGATGAACAAAACATTCAACAGACCAAATTCAAGGATTACAGGGCGATCATTGAATACGATGAATCTTCCGGTTATAAGCTTAGCGTTCCCTTCGGGCAGTCATCCATCCTGGTCACCGAAGGAGTGAACTTCAGCTCGGAAGAGGAATTTATGAGTGCATCCAATGAAATTGATATCGAAAACATAAAGAAACACCTCGGAGAACAATGAGAACAACCCTATTTTCTTACCTGATGATCCTGTCGATGTTTGCCTTTCAGGTACATGCACAGGATGTGAACGGACAGCTGAATACGGCCACTTCATCATACGCATCCGGCGACCTGGAAAATGCCCGCTTTTCGCTGCAGGAAGCGCTCAACGGAGTTAATCAGGCGATCGGGCAGGATATCCTCAACCTTTTGCCCCCGACGCTGGGAGGTATGGATGTGGTCTCCGGTAACGACAACGTGACCGGTACTAACATGGGTTTTGCCGGTTTGTATGTCAACCGTGACTACCAGAAAGATACGATCCGGGATGCCTCCCTTGAGATCATCAGCGACTCCCCCATGCTGGCCACCGTCAACTCCATCCTGACCATGTCGGCCATGTTCTCATCCGATCCCAACCAGAAACGGATCAAGGTCGGATCATACAAGGCCCTGATGACCAAAAGCGAATTCAATGATGATGTTTCGTACGAGATCCAGATGCCGTTCGGAAATTCGATGATGACCTTTAAAACGAACGGGATCGGGGATGAGGCAGAAGTGACGGGATTGATGAATTCCCTTCCGATAGCGGATATTGTCAAGCTTGCACAGTAACTGGAGAAAAAAGCCGGGTGGCGGCAGGAAACACCACCCGGGGGAGATATATAAACTACCTGGCATCTGCCAACTCGGAATTGTTATCCCGAACCACGATGACCAGGTATTTGGTCTTTTCCCAAAACCTCAGCGGATCGATTATCCGGATCGCCTCTACCCTGCCCTGGTGATCGATAAGCTGGTAGGACGACGGATCCTGATCCGTGATGATCTCGCAATGCCGCGCATCCACAGGGATCTCCGTGACCACCCGGGTATCTATCCTGTGTAACTGCGCGGGATCCAGTTCATTGCTGAGGATCTTCACCTGATTGATACCAAGAAATCCCCCTTCTTTCTCCAGGATCTTCCGGTCTTTAAGTGACTTGTAAGTTCCAATGACATAATAGGCTGTGTGCAACATCAGCTCCTTATCCTTTAACTGCTGGCTTTGCTCTTCAATAGTGGATGATTTCTCCGCAAGATCCTGATCCAGTTTGTTCACCCTGACGACCAGCAGTTCCCGTTCCCGGACCACTTCATTCAGATCCTGCTGAAGCTTCTCCTTATCAGCGACAAGCCTGGCTACCTCGGATTTATATTCATCCAGCTTCTTCCTGAGATCTTTCTCCGTTTTCTGATACCCCGCCAGTCGCTTGTCCTTATCGTCCAATTGCTGGTTCAGGCTGGAGATCAGATCATTGTTCTCATTCAGCAACTGCTCGATAATATCGATCTCATGCTGGATCCTTTGCTCCGGATCAAGCTCAGTACCACTTTCGATATTCGACAGATTGTGATTTATCAATCCTTCATGTTCTCTAATTTGTGCAAGATTTGACTCGATCCGGCCAAAAGCATCCAGCATGTACTCCTCCTGAGCAGCCTGCATCTTGCGGCTTTCCTCCATGAGCTCCTTCTTCTGATCATACTGCCTGAGCGCAGCAATGATCCCTGCTGCCGCCACTAGGGTGACAAGCAGCAACACTATGTTCTTTAACATGGTCCTGTTTTTATTCTGAAGTTCCATCGTGATGTATTTTTATTTAATGACACGCGGGGATTGCCAACCCTGTGCCAAAGGGTATATTGATCATAATATATTTATAATCAATGTATTATCAAGAAGAATAAAGATTTGGGGGATCAAAATAAAAGGAATTTTATCATTTTGATAAAATTCGTAGCAGATGTCACATCTCTTTCAACATCCGGTAAACAGTGGCCTGTCCAATTCCCAGTATGTTAGCGACCAACCTGACATTGTTGGAATATTTCTTCAGGTAGAATTTCAGAATATTTTTCTCATAATCCTTCAGGGTCATCTCGTCCGAAAGGATCTCCGTCAGGAGGTCGGAGTGGCTGAGCATGATATCCGATGGCTGGAGGGTGTCGCCGGAGCTCAGAACGATGGCCAGCTCGATCACGGATTTGAGTTCCCTCACGTTACCGGGCCACGGATAGGTGAGTAGCCGGTTCATGGCCTCATCCGAAAGGCTCCTGACCGGAAGGTGATTTTCCCTGCAATAGTTGTCCATGAAGTGACGTGCCAGGATCAATACGTCGTTGCCTCTTTCGCGAAGGGGGGGAAGATCGATCTGCAAGCCGAACAGGCGGTAGTAAAGATCCTGCCTCAGGGTGCCGTTCTTCACCTCTGTCTGCAGGTTACGGTTGCTGGCGACGATGATCCGGCAGTCGAATTTAATGATCTCATTGCTGCCCAGCCGGCTGATCTCACGTTCCTGCAGGGCCCGCAGAAGCTTGGGCTGAAAATTGATGTCGGTGTCCGCGATTTCATCTAAAAACAGCGTACCTCCATGTGCCTCTTCCATCTTGCCGATACGGCGGGCATATGCGCCGGTAAAAGCTCCTTTCTCAAAACCAAAAAACTCACTTTCAAACAGTTCCGAAGGGACCGCACTCATATTGACCGGCACGAAAGGTTTGTCCTTCCGCGGAGAATGGAAATGGATAGCTTTGGCGACCACTTCCTTGCCGGTTCCCGTTTCCCCCGTGATGGTCACTGTGATGTTGTTGGTGACCGCTTTGGCCATCAGATCAAGGACTTTCCGTATGGCCTGGCTCTTGCCGACGACGACCTTTTCAAAATCATACCGGGTGATCACTTCCTGCTCAAGCATCCGTATCCGCTTTTTCAGGCCGGCATTCTTTCTGATCTTCCGAATGGCATTGTGCAGTCGTTGCGGGATCTCGTCGTTTTTCACCAGGTAATCAAAAGCTCCTTCGCGAAGCAGGTCCACTGCCGTCTGCACATCGGCCTGCTCGGAAATGATGATCACCTCGATCCCTTCGTCAAATTCCCTGATCTTTTTCAGCAGTTCCGATCCTTTAATGTCCGGCAGGCGGTAATCGAGTGTGATGATATCAGGTCGCTCATGCAAATGGGTGAGAAATTCCTTCCCGCTGAGAAAACCCCTGACATGATTCTCCTCGATCATGCTCAGGTGGTGCTGCAATAACCGGTTGTACCATTCGTTATCCTCCACCACAAAAATGGTCAGATGCTCTTCCTGCATATCGTTCAAGTTATCGTTTCAGTCCGTCAGATGTTGCGATGTCTTTCCTGATGCGTTCGAATTCCTGCACTGCCTGAAGGATCATATCAGCCGACAGCCAGTGTTTGTCCGGCTCTTTCATCAGGACCTCCGCCTCTTTCAGCAGGCGGTACAACGTTTCTGCTTTCAGGTGATGGCACGGGGAGCTGATCCGGTGAACGATCTCTGCTGCTCCGGTCCATTCCTGCCGGGCCAGGCAATCCGTGATCTCTTCAAGCCCCTGATCCGTATTGGAAATGAAAAGCTGCACCATTTCCCTGAAAAATGCCTCATCGCCACCACTTGCTTCCCTTAATGGAGTTAGATCATAGACCGGCTTTTCTATCGTTTCATGCGAAAATTCCTGATCCTCCTGCTGTTGTTCTGGCTGCTGAAGTTCCGGTGTGGAGACTGCAGCCCTTTGCCCGGGATAGGCAGAAAGTGTCCTATGTATGCATTGGATCAGCTGGTCTTCCTCGAAGGGTTTGGGTACGCAGCCATCAATGCCCATCTGGCTGAATTCATTCATACTGTCGGAGGTGACGGCAGCGCTTATGATGATGACTGGCACGGCAGAACCTTTTTGTTCAGTTGCACGCCGCATTTCCAGGGCTGCTTGATCGCCGCTCATGCCGGGAAGGTGAAGATCCATCAGGACCAGATCGACTTGCTGTGCATCCATCATCTGAAGGGCATCCTCACCTGTCTTTGCCTCAAAAACCATGCATCCGTACCGTTTCAGGATGACCTGCAGGAGCTTAAGGTTGTACTCCTCGTCATCCACAATAAGAACGCGGAGGCCGTTCAGGTCCGTTGTTTCTGCCGAATCCACGCGGACATCTGCCACCGCTTCACCTTTAGCTTTCAGGTATGGGATGCTGACCCGGAAGGATGATCCCTCCCCCACCTTGCTTTCAACATTCAGGCTGCCACCGTGAAGTTCGATCAGTTTCCGGGTGATGGTCAGCCCCAGTCCTGTGCCTCCTGAATCCAGTCGTTTGGGCCCGCTACCCTGTTCAAACTCATCAAAGATCTTTTTCAGATCCTCCGGCCCAATCCCTATGCCGGTATCATTCACTTCAAAGACAACCAGGACCTTGTCATCGGTGATCTCCTTGGGGAAAGCCCTGATGGAGACCTGCCCCTTTTCAGTGAACTTGAATGCGTTACCTGTCAGGTTGAAAAGGATCTGCCGAAGGCGCATCGGATCGCCTGCCACCAGCTGCGGGACCCCGGGTCCTACCCATGCACTCAGCTGGATGTTCTTTTCATCTGCGACCGGTTCAAACCACTTTCGCATGTCTTCCATGATCTCACGGATGCTGAAGGTTCGCTGAACCAGCTCCAGCTTGCCTGCCTGAAGCTTCGAAAGGTCAAGCAGATCATTCAGGATGCCCAGGAGATGGTCTGACGACTTTTTCACCATCCCGAGCTGATCCCTCTGTTCATTATCCAGCCTGCTTTTAAGCAGTTGGTAGATAAAACCCGAGATGATGTTCATGGGAGTCCGGATCTCGTGGCTCATGTTCGCATAGAACCTTTCTTTGGCCTTCGACAGGTCTTCAGCCTCTTCCTTTGCACGTTTGAGCGCCTTCTGATACAGCATATTCTTACGCACGTACCGGAAGATCACCAGGGCGGCCATCAATAAAAGCACGGAGGCTGAAATCCCGAAAGCGAAAATGATCTGCTTGACCTCGTCGGCCTTCTGCTCCGTATCCCTGGTCCGTCCCGACATGGTCTCCTTCTCAACAGATTCGATCTTTGCGAGCACCCTGCGGATCTGTTCCATCAACAACCGGTCCTGCTGCAACACGTTCCACTCTTCCTGCCTGAGTATATTCTCCCTTGTCAGGGCTTCCTGCTGGACCATGCCGACCTGTTCGCTGATCTCATCAGATGTAACTGCCGGAGGCACTGTTGTCGTAATGAGAACCGTATCAGGCTGTATCTGTTCTGGTGGCTTTTTACGGCGAAAGATCCGTGAAAAAAAACTTCCCTTTTGCATCGTATCGCTGACTACCACCGTATCACTAACCACCACTGTATCCGAAACAGCCGGAAGCTCAGGCTTCCTCTCTTTGCGGATCTTTTCCATTACCTGGTCCATGGTTTGCTGAACCCTGTACTCGTCCTGGATGGAGAGCATCCGGTCAAGGTTCATGAACTTACGAATGACAATGCTGTCAAGGGTGAGGATGTATGGAAACATCGGATCACTCCGGCTGCACGTGCTTTTAAGCTCCTCAAAGCGATCTCCGGTGGCCTCGATGAGGGCGTAGAACCGATCCATCTCCTCTCCGTTCCTAGTAAGACTGTAGGATTTCACACTGTTTTCCGCTTCCGACAGATCATTGTAGATCTCTTTGACCAGGATCAGCTTCTGATCGGGCCGGATGCCCAGATTCACCGTCTGGATGATCTGGTCGAGCCGAATATAGGAAAGCACGCCGGTCGCAATGACCAGAAGGAACACCAGAAATAGGGTGATGGCGACGATGACCTCGAGCGTAAAGTGTTTCCTGGGTTCCTTGCCCGTACGGATTGTTTTGCCGGCTTCCACGGTGTCTTACAATTCAAAAAAACTAAAGTACAATAAAAAAATGTAACTTTACCCGCTATGATCTATAACGGCAAAGTTTTTTACGTGATTCCGAGTCTAGGATCAAGTGCTATTCATGATTGCATGTGAACTTCGATGTATAATCTAAATCCAATTTCTAACTAAACATGCAAAAACAGATTTTCCAGATCCAGGTAGCATTAAGGGGCTTCAAACCAAAAATTTGGAGGCGATTGCTGGTTCCTTCCGACCTGTTGCTTTCCGATTTCCATTGTGTTATTCAAAGAGCTATGGGTTGGGAGGATGATCATTTACATCAGTTTATCAAAAACCGGACTTTTTATACGGTAAGAATGAAAGTTGACCTTCGTGATCCTTTGTGGTTAAGTACTATGATGCATTCCACAGGGGGATAGCTCAAATCACATTAAAAAAGGCATTATTAAATTTAATCCATGAAAAATTCAATTTCACTTTTACCCTTGGTTTTCCTCCTATTAGCAATGGTTTCCTGTAATCCAAAGACTGAAATTAAGTATTCAGCAGACTACAGGGAAGAGATCCGCCAGACGGAATACGAATTCCAGGTCGCCGCTCAGGAAGACGGCATCGCTGAAGCATTTTACCGGTTTGCAGATCCATCGGCCATCATCAAAAGGGGACACGATTCCCTGATCAGCGGGAAAGAAGGGGTCAGGAATTATTACGATCGTGAGGTATACAAAAATGCATCCGTTGAATGGGAGCCCGATTTCATTGAGGTTTCCGTGACAGGAGACCTGGGTTACAGTTACGGCAACTATTGCTGGCAATTCACAGATACGGCAGGACAGGTCAGCGAACACAGGGGGATTTACATGACCATCTGGAAAAGACAGGCAGACGGAACGTGGAAATACGTATGGGACTAAATGAAGACGCTGGGGCTTGACATTGGCAGTTCCTTCATCAAGGCTGCCATCTATGATGTGGGATCGGGAGTGTGCATAGCACGAGCCCAGACGCCGGATCAGGAAATGCAGATCCTTGCTCCGCGAAAAGGATGGGCCGAGCAATCCCCTGAATCCTGGTGGGAATATGCCGTAGCAGCCATCCGGCAGGTCGTCCGGCAGGCCGGAAAAGAAGCGGAGGAAATAACGGCTATTGGCATCACCTACCAGATGCACGGGCTGGTGTGTGTGGGTAACGACGGTGTGCCACTGAGAAATGCCATCATCTGGTGTGACAGCCGCGCTGTGGAGACAGGCAACCGGATGGCCATTAAGCTGGGCCGTGAGTACTGCCAGGAGCATCTTCTCAATTCACCCGGAAATTTTACGGCAGCCAAGCTTGCCTGGTTGATGGAGAACGAGCCTGATGTGTATGAAAGGATCCGGCATGTGATGCTGCCTGGCGACTATATTGCTTACCGGCTTACCGGCGATATCCGCACTACGGTCAGCGGATTGTCCGAAGGGATATTCTGGGATTTCAGGGATAGAAGGATCTCTGATGAGCTCCTTGAGGTCGCCGGGATCCGGAAAGATCTTTTACCCGAATGTGTACCCGCCTTTGGCAATCAGGGAATCTTACGTTATGGAGTAGCCGTTGAACTCGGACTGCCGGGAGGTATACCTGTCACTTACCGTGCCGGCGACCAGCCCAACAATGCCCTCTCGCTGAATGTACTAAGGCCGGGCGAGGTGGCCGCCACAGCCGGGACGTCGGGAGTGATCTATGCTGTCACGGATCAGTTGCTTTCCGATCCGCTGTCACGTATCAATACGTTCGCACATGTCAATCACGGTCCGGACCGGCAAAGGCTTGGCGTTTTGCTGTGCATCAACGGCACCGGGATATTGAATTCGTGGCTGAAGAAAAATGTGGCGGCCGGTGAAGGCTATGATGAAATGAACCACATGGCAGCCATTATCCCGCCTGGTTCTCAGGGACTGGTGATACTGCCGTTTGGCAACGGGGCCGAAAGGGTCCTTCAAAACAGGGATATCGGTTGCCGAATCCTTGGACTGAATTTCAACATCCACACACAGGCGCATCTTTTCAGGGCGGCACAGGAAGGCATTGCTTTCGCAATGAATTACGGCCTAGACATCATGAGGCAGCATTCCATCTCACCCTCCGTTATCCGGGCGGGCTTTGCCAATATGTTCCTCAGCCCGCTGTTCCGGCAGACCCTTTCCGATGTGACGCACATCCCCACCGATCTGTACGATACCGACGGGGCTACTGGCGCTGCCATTGGCGCTGCCGTGGGGGCAGGAGCCGGATCCCCCGAAGAAATTCTGGGGAAACTGAAGAAAAAAATGATGATCGTACCTTCTTCCATGAAAGGAAATACAACAGATGCATACCTTCTTTGGAAAGATTTTCTTGATAAAGAGATCAAAATACAGATAGATTCACTTTAATCAATAAACACAAGCTAGATGAATATCGCGATCGGGAACAGGGAATTTTTTCCGGGAATAGGAAAAATCCAGTTCGAAGGAAAGAATACAAAAGATCCACTGGCATTTCACTGGTACGACGAGCATCAGATGGTGGCCGGCAAGACCATGAAGGAACACCTGCGGTTTGCCATGGCATACTGGCATACGCTCTGCAACACGGGTAACGATCCGTTCGGTCCGGGCACAAAAACATTCCCCTGGGAGTTAGCGTCCGACATGATGCAGCGTAACCGTGACCGGATGGATGCCGCATTTGAGTTCATGACTAAGACAGGGATCCCTTTCTGGTGCTTCCACGATACCGATGTGGCAGGCGACGGAAGTGTGGCCGAAATTGAAGAACGGCTGAGAAAGATGGTGGAGTATGCCCTGCAAAAACAAAAGGCCTCCGGTATCAGGCTGCTGTGGGGCACGGCCAACGTTTTCGGCAATCCTCGTTATATGAACGGAGCCTCCACCAATCCCGACTTCTTGGTGGTGGCCCACGCCGGCACCCAGGTCAGGAACGCCCTCGACGCGACGATCGCACTGGGTGGCGAAAATTACGTTTTCTGGGGCGGGCGCGAAGGATATCTATCGCTGCTCAATACCAATACAAAACGCGAAAAAGAACACCTTGCACGCTTCCTGACCATGGCACGGGACTACGCCCGCGGTAAAGGTTTCAGGGGTACTTTCCTGATTGAACCCAAGCCCATGGAGCCGACCAAACACCAATATGATTTCGACGCTGAAACGGTAATAGGCTTTCTTAGGTATTTCGGACTGGATAAGGATTTCAAGCTGAATATCGAGGTGAACCATGCAACGCTGGCGGGTCATTCGTTCGAACATGAGCTTCAGATGGCAGCGGACGCAGGATTGCTGGGCAGCATCGACGCCAACCGGGGCGACAGCCAGAACGGCTGGGACACCGACCAGTTCCCCGTGAACCTCTATGAAACCGTGGAAGCGATGCTGGTGATCCTGCAGGCAGGCGGACTGGCTCCCGGAGGGATCAACTTCGACGCCAAGACCCGCCGCAACTCCACCAACCTGGAAGATATCTTCATTGCCCATATTACGGCCATGGACACCTTCGCCAGAGCTCTGGTTATCGCCGATACAATCCTGAAGGAATCTGGTTTTCTCAAACTCCGGCAGGAACGGTACGCTTCGTTTGATTTAGGAAAGGGAAAGGAATTTGAGCAGGGCATGCTTACGATGGATGATCTCAGGCAGATAGCGCTCAGCCATGGCGAACCCCTCCAGATCAGCGGTAAACAGGAATTGTTTGAACAAATGATCAATCTTTATATTTAGTTATATACGCCTATAGCAGCTGGTCAATGCTGACCAGTGTCCCTGGCATGAAAAATCGTCGATTGCGCTTAGAAAAACATGCAAGAATATGGAAGTGAGCTAAAAATATCAAAAATTACCACAGCACAGGAAGCCCGGCAGGCTCCGTCGGGTTTTGGTGTTCTCAGTCTTCTGCATGACGGAAAGCTGCTAGAAGATCATTATATCAGTGAAACGCGGTTCAAGAAAATTTTGAAAACTAAAGGTTGTGCCCGTTCCGAAAAATTATCATTTTGGACTAAAATCCATTAACTGGTTGATTATCAGTTACCCCAGCCTAAAGGCCCGGGTAATGCAAAGTACTGGTTTATAGTGCTTTAGCCCTAAATTAAGGTTCATCAGTCCCCTTTCGGAGGAGATTCAATTTTGAATTCAGAACCTTGACGCACGAAAATGGAGCTCTCTTGTACTTCGAAGCCATACTGAGGACAGCATAATTCACAGGTGGTATGTTTGACCTCATTCATGCACGGGATGACATCCTGTTATCCCATTTTACCAAGTTACACTTATCGTTTAAGGATATTGATCAACGCTATGATCAGATTGATCAGGAGCGTCAATCCCAGGCTGATCAGTACCATCGAGGTAATGGGAATGGATAATCTGCTGTGTTCACGTTCGATCCGGACATCCCCTGGCAGTTTGCCAAACCAGCCAAAAAGCCAGGGGGCATAGAGTAAAATAACTCCCGCTATAATTAAAATGCATCCGATTATTATTATCCATAGGGCAAATGGCTTCATTATTTCCTGGTTATGATTCGTTCAGATTGGTTATCCTGGACCATAAAGTTAGTTATACTGCTGTTTCAATCACTCTAAAATCAATCAAGGCCTTCACAATATCCAGGATTTCAGACGTATGCCCCCGGTCGATATCTGCTTTTTTCATGATATCTTCAACGCTTTCAAAGTCGGCGGTCGGAAAAGGTAGGTGGAAAAGGAATCTTCCCTGGGGGATCGAAAGGCTGAGCCTGCGCTCTGTGCGTTCTCTCCCCTTTCCCATCCAGATGGCTACGCCACTGATATACTGATTGTTGCGAGCGGTGGTGAACCGAGCTCCCGCGTTCTTCCGCTCACGGATCCTCAATTGTCTTTGGTTGTCCGGTGCGGATTGCGGAAATAGAGATGCCAGATCGAGATTCAGTGTTATTTCTTTCACAATGAGTTTATACCTGAAATAAGGTCGTTTGCCTTCATATACTTCTTCCTTCTCAAGAATTCCAAGTTCCTGCATCGCTTCCAGAAAATCCTGCACCGTCTTGATATGCAGGTTCAACCGTGATGCGGCTTCTGAAGCTGATATCGTTGTATAGGCTGTGAGTAGCCCGAACAGGTCTTCGGCATAATCCTTCGAGAGATACGAACCCAGTATGGCGGCTTTCTTAAAATCCATTCCTGTAATTTGTTTGTGAATTCATCCATTACGAAAAAATACCCACCCCGGTTGAATCCAGCCTGTTAATGATCCTTACTCCTTCATTCTTCAGGAATATTTCCAGAAATTCCTTGAATAAATTTCCCAAGGATTCACAAAGCTGGTCAAACGATAGCTGATCTTTATACTCAAGATAATCTCTTTTTGAAATTTGAACCGTCACTTCTCCATTATAATCAATAGCCACCCAGGACCGATCCCTGTAATCCGGTCTGAATCTGTAAAGCAATGAGAATTCTCTGCCCATCTTGACCGGAACCAGTACCACCCTGTCCATTTCGATAAAAGGCAAAGCGATATGGTTTCTCCTCAGAAAACCGGCATAAGCCAGCAGATCCTCTTTTAAAAAGTTAATTTTTCCGGCCGGACGGGGACGTTGAGTGAAGCCGTCGGAAGTCTCATTGACCGACGCAGCGGCCAATTCAAACAACTCACGTCCCTTCCATTTAGTCTTTCTCGTAAATAACAGGTAAATCAGCCATAGTAATAAAAAGATAGTTGTGAAGACCAGAAATTTGGATAACAGACTGAAATCCTTTTCGTTAAATCCATGTTCGGACACAGGGACCGAAAACAGAAAAAGAGAAAACGACAGGATATAGGTAGCGCTGAGGAAGTAAGCCAGGCTTCTGACCTTTGAAAAAGCATAATACTGGAAGAGAGAATATATAAAGATGACACCTGCCAGTACCTTATAACCTATAGGAACGCCAAGGAAAATACTTGCCAGTACGATGGCGGCGATTGCTACGATGGCCGGAAGTAATCCGGTGATCGACTTATCAGGTTTTAATTTATTGGTTTTCATTGTCTTCGTTTATTTTAATAATTCCCTTTCCAATTTGATAACTGATGATACTCATTGTGTTGGGTTGAAAAGTTGCTTTTTCGCCCAAGCGGATATGGCCGGCATCAATATAGTCATATTCGAACATGGTGGCATCCACCGGGATCCATCCTGCTTCGCCCATATAGATCTCTGTCCACGCATGCTGACCAAAGCTTCCTCCATAATGAGTGGTGTATAAACAACCGATAACCATCCGGGCGGGTATTCCAACTGCACGGCAAAAAGCAGTCAGCAATCGTGAATGACCCCCACATTCCGCTTCACGCATTTTATAGGTATTGATGGCACTTCCTCCTCCCGGGATGGCTCCTTTAATATTGTGGGCCACCCATTTGCTGAGGCGGACCGCCGCTTCCCATGAATCGGCAGAGCCCTTCGTAATGGAACGAGCCCGTGCAATGATGGCCGGATCATCCGACTCGATCTGCAATTCAGGCTTCAGGTACTTTCGAATCTCCTCGTTGCTGTTATAATCCGGAGGGAATGGTGGTGCGTTGGCCCCATCATACCTCAGAGGCTGCATTTCAAAGACTCCGTCTATAAAATTCTCCGACACCTCACCCATAAAGTACTGTCCGGGCCGGTTCAAACTCGTTGAGGTCACCTCCTCTCCTACGGTCTGGATACTAGCGCTGACCTTCAGATAGGTCATATGCTGAAAATCCGGTATCATTTTATTGACTCGTGCAAAGATGACATTGTCGAA
The DNA here is from genome assembly GCA_028716265.1 of Bacteroidales bacterium. GTDB lineage: Bacteria > Bacteroidota > Bacteroidia > Bacteroidales > JAGONC01 > JAGONC01. Next base: position 59,108 of record JAQUQD010000006.1, read on the forward strand.
ATCCACAATCCGTATCTTGTTCATGACAGAGCGGTCTGTCAGATAGATGTGGCGTCCTGCAACGAGTATTTTGATCTCAAAGCCATCCTCCTTGTTCAGCCAAAGCTTCGATTTAGTCATAGAGGAAAGATCAGTCTCCTCAACGACCAGGGCATGATATACAGAATCGTTGATGATAAGTTCCTCTTCCCCAATGGTTTTGAATACCTTTTCGACGATCTCTCCGGGAAGAGGCTCATAGACCCGGTATTTCATTTCTTTGGCACCACCCCGGATCATATCCCTGTAGAGGTAAGGGTACCTGAGCGGAATATCAAGGATGACATCCGGTGTAAGCGCAATCTTTCTGGGATCAGACACTCCATTCCCTTTGAACAGGATCGTATCACCTTGTACGATGCTTGTTGCCTGGATGGTCGCATTTCCGGTGGTGATCCTTGTCTCATTGAACAACAGACGCTCATTCAGCGGATCAACCTCTTCCCGGATCTGGAAGTTCATGTCCACGCCAGCACCCAGAACCGATAGTTTCAGGTTCACATCAGATCTTACCTCCAGGACCGGTTTACCTTCCTTTTTTACAGGGCAGACTCTTTCCACAGAATACCCGCACAGGACGCCATCGATCTCAGCACCAAAATAGTACTCACTCCCACCTTCACAGGAGGATCCCTCCTGACGTGGCGAGCAAGCCGGCGACAGCCAGATGTAGATCATGCCCAGGATCCAGGCATTGATCCAGACCATGCGCCATTTGATTGCAGATTTTGTACTGTTCATAAAAGATGATTTTTAGAGCTGAATTTCATCATACCGATTTTAACTCCGTGATTATCCGGTCTTCCTGCCCCTTTTGATAATAATTGAAAAACCGGATGAATACACTTCCCAGCGAAGCGCATAACCTGTCATAATTAAAAGTCCGCTTGTATTGTTGATAGTCAGCCATCGTTAGTATGACCATCACTTTCCCTTCCGGACTGATGGTGATATGACTGAAATCCCCGGGCTGATCTCCCACCAGCAGGCTTTTATTCAGGGAGAAAGCAAGGGAGAGTGTATCATCGATGTAAAAGAACCGTGTAACATGTTTACCATTTAAACAGCGTGCAAAACCAAGCAATTCTTCCTTTGAGGCCTGAATGCGTCCCGCCGGAAACGGTCTCCCGGTGAAACCGTTCGATGATTCTTCGATGGTATCAACTGCAAGTTTCAGCAGGCGACGTGCATTGGACTCATACCGTTCATGCCCGCTCAGCACACTCCATCGAATGATAAGGAAAAAGCCCAGCATTACCGCATTCAACAACCAGAGCAATTTGAAGGCAGGTCCTGGATACAGATGGCCTGGGATCGTCAGCAGGGAACCGATACCCATAAAAAATCCCAGGACCATATAATCCCAGAGTTCGTACCTGAAATATTGAAAGACTCCCATGACGATAAAGAAAAGCCCGGCGACGATGACCATATAATATGGGTAATGGGTGATATCGGGGTGCGCTTTGTACAATCCAAACCTGATGGCAATCTCAACAGCCAATAACAAATAAATGATCATCAGTGCCAGGGGATAGACCCTGCCTATCGGACCCTTCAATTTTGATCTTGTTTTCATTATTTCAATATTTTATATACTTCATTATTTTTAAACTTTACAAAAGTAGAACATTTAAAAGCGAAAAGCAAGTGTTTATGAAAATAAATTTCTTATATTCGTACAATCGTTTATACCTCAATAAAACCAACCATTATGAAAACAAACATGGGATGGGCCGACAGGATCATCAGGATTGTGATCGCGGCCGTTTTTGCCATTCTTTTTTTCACTAAAGTAGTAACAGGCGGCTGGGGAATCGTCTTTCTGATCATCGCCATCATTTTTCTGGTGACAGGGATCATCGGTAATTGTCCGCTCTACAGCGTGTTAAAGTGCAACACGTTGTTCAGCAAAAAGAAAGAGTAAGATGGCGTATGAACCGCTGAAGTTTGCCATGAAAAAGAATATCATCTTTATACTTTGTATGTTCCTTTTTGTGAGTGATGATTACAGCTTTGTTTGACAATGATCTCCTTGCCTCTGCCGTGTATGGGCCGACCAATGTCAGAATGAATGAAACGACTTACTGGGATATCAGGATAACCAATACCGGACTAAATCCGCAGTCAGGATACGATGTTAAACTCTTCAGTTATAAATCAGGCGGGGAGCTGGGATCGGTTCATATCAGCGATATCCTTAATCCTGGCCAAACGGGCCTTTACGAAATTCTCTGGGCCCCTTCAGAGGTCCAGAATACATGTCTATATGGCGTTGTGGTAACACAGAACGACGATTATCTTGTCAATAACTCTGCTCCTTCTCATTTTTTACGGATCGAAGAGGTCATGTCCAGCTGGAAATCCTGGACCTGAATGGAAGATTGGTCAGACAACTCTGTTCAACTATACAAGAACCCGGAAATCATTCCATCTACTGGGATGGATTGAATGACAATCATATCCCTGTAAAAAAAGGTTGCTACATTTACACCCTGACCGTAAATAATCATTCCGAAACCGGTAAAATGATTCTCATCGAATGAAACCATCATTACTTTCCTTACCTTTGCTATGCAAAAATGGCCTAGCCATTTCAATGTTGTAGAGAGGTCGGGACTGGTGTTCCAGTTGGTCTTCAAAACCAATGACAGGCGGATAAAACCGGCTGTGGCAGGTTCGATCCCTGCCCTCTCTGCCAGTCAGCACCACTATTCATAAAGCTTTACAGGATGGACAGGAACACGGGAACATACAAAGACCTCCCGGGCGTGGATACATTATTGGGTACCGATGAGGTGAAGGCCCTGCTGGCAGCCTATCCCCGTGAGCTTGTGCTGTTCTCGGTTCAGTCATCATTGGAGAGTTACCGGAGCAGGATCAGTGAGGGAGAAACTGCTCCCGGCCTGGCGGCCATCCTGCAGGAGGTCCGCAGCAACATCAGGGAACTGACCAGTCACAGCCTCCGGAAGGTGATCAACGCCACGGGTGTCATCATTCATACAAACATTGGCAGATCACCACTTGGAGATGCGATCCTGGATGAGGTCAGGGATGTACTGACCGGTTATTCCAACCTGGAATTCGATCTGGTGAAGGCAAAAAGAGGTACGCGTTATTCGCACCTTACGGGATTGCTGCGTTACCTTACTGGGGCCGAGGATATCCTGGTAGTCAACAACAATGCAGCCGCCGTGTTACTGATCCTGCACACGCTGGCTTGGAAAAAAGAAGTGATCATCTCCCGGGGTGAGCTGATCGAAATTGGCGGGTCGTTTCGTATGCCGGATATCATGAAAACATCCGACTGCCGCATGATCGAGGTCGGTACTACGAACAAGACCCGCCTGGAGGATTATGAAAGGGCGATCACACCCAGGACTGCCCTGTTGATGAAGGCACACCGGTCGAATTATGTGATCAAAGGATTCACTCACCAGCCATCGTTAAAAGAGCTGGCAGGGCTGGCCAACAGGCGTTCCCTGCCCCTTGTATACGATATGGGTTCCGGTTTGTTGCGTAAATCAGGCGTTGAGATCCTTAAGGACGAACCAGACGTACAGCAGACCCTGGCTGAGGGAGCCGACCTGGTCAGTTTCAGCGGCGACAAGTTGCTGGGAGGTCCACAGGCGGGCATTATTGCCGGAAAAAGGGAACTGGTGGCTCGGCTAAAGAAAGATCCGCTGACCAGAGCGCTGCGGGTTGGGAAGACCACACTGGCCCTCCTCGAGGCCACCTGTCTTCAGTACCTTGATGAAGGTCGCCTGCTTTCATCCAACCCGGTTTTTTCGATGCTTCACCTGACCCCCGAGGAGATCCGAAAAAAAGCCATGACTCTGCAAGAAGAACTGACAGGATATAACATCACATCAGACATTCTTCCTAATACAGCGCAAACAGGGGGAGGCTCGCTCCCTGAAGCAGAAATACCAAGCTTTGCGGTACAGATCACAGGCTCTTTCAGGACCAACAGGGAACGCGCCGCCTTTGCCGAAAAACTCTACCGCGACCTGCTTATCCAGGATCTACCCGTGCTGGGCATCCTTCGCAAAGGACAGGTTCTTTTTGATATGCTGGCCGTACCTGACAAGGAGATCCCCCTTGTTGCACAGATCATCCATCAGGCATTTCATACCGATCCGTTATGAGCCGTCACCTGATCCTTGGGACTGCCGGCCATGTGGACCATGGCAAAACAGCGCTTATCAGAGCGCTGACGGGAATCGACTGCGATACCCACAAAGAAGAAAAAGAGCGGGGCATCACCATCAACCTGGGCTTTGCTCACCTCGATCTACCATCAGGGGAAAGCATCGGTATCGTGGATATGCCCGGTCACAAGGACTTTATTCGGACTATGGTAGCCGGTGCCTACGGCATTGACCTCGTGATGCTGGTCATTGCGGCCGATAGCGGTGTCATGCCCCAGACCGTCGAACACTTCAACATCATCCAAATGCTGGGCATTCACCATGGAATCGTGGCCCTGACCAAGAGTGACCTGGTGGATGAGGAAACCCTAGGGATGGCAAAACTGGAGGTAATGGAGTTTCTGGAGGGGACACCTTTTCAGAATACACCCATTATCCCGGTCTCCTCCGTAACGGGATCCGGCCTGGACATGCTGAGGAACCAAATCGAGGCCCTTCTCCCATGGATAACGGATAAGGATACAGGTCATGTTTTCAGGATGTACATCGACCGGCTGTTCAACCTGAAAGGGCAGGGATACGTGGTCACCGGGACTGTAATGAATGGCTCCGCTACAACGGGTCAGGAACTTTATCTTCTGCCAGGTTTTGGTAAGAAATTGAAGATAAGGCAGATACAGCGGCATGGGAAAACCGTGGACTCAGCGTACGCCGGCGATCGGGCGGCAATGAACCTTACGGGGATCACCCTGGAGGATTTTGAACGCGGAGTGGTCCTTTCCGGTCAGCGACTGCCATCTACACAGATGACCGACGCCTCGCTGGTGCTTTTCGGTGAGTCAGAAAAGATCAGTAAGTGGTCACAGGTGATCTTTCTAACCGGAACACTGAGATGCAATGCCCGCATCCACCTGCTGGACACGGACCAGGTAGGACCCGGAGAATCAGCACTGGTTCAGATCCATCTTGAGAAACCAGCCATCCTGATGTATGGGGATCATTATGTCATACGCAATTCCTCTGATGACGCCACGATAGGGGGAGGAATGATACTGGATATCAGTCCTTTGCACCACAGGAAGAGGACAACCAAGCTGGTTGAATACCTGAAGGATTTAGGAGAAGCCGGAGGCGGAAGGCTGGATGCAGGAGGTGGGAAGCAGGAGGCGGGAGGCAGTAGGCAGCAGGGATTGGGATGGTTGAAAATTGAAATGAGGAAGGAGTCGGGGCCGGTTTTCCCGGAAACGATTGCGACCAGGCTTAATTTGTCACCCGATGATGTCCTGAACCACCTCAACGAGGTACTGAGTTCTGAAGTCCGTCAATATAATCCCGGAGGGAATTCGATTTTGATCATGAACTCGCTGGATGAGAGCATCCGGCAGAAGGTACTGTCTGTGCTTCGACAATGGCATGAAGCCAATCCATTGCTGGAATCCGGACTGGATACTAAAGGTCTGGCTGGCAAGCTGAGCTTCCAATCCACGGTGCAGAAACATTACCTGGAAGCACTACTGGATTCCATGCAGAAAGAAGGGAGCATCCGGAAAAGCGGCAGTGCCTGGCTGCTGGGCGATTTTCAGGTGACGATAGATAAAAAAATGCAGGAATCCCTTGACTGGCTTGATAAGACCACTGAACAGTTTGGCGTTCAGAGATCAGTCGCAACGGAGATAGAACAGCTGGTTACGGCAGCCCAGGCCAGGGGCATCAGCAAGCAGCGGCTGACAATGATGCTCATGTACCTGGCACGAGAAGGAGTGCTTCATTTTTATGACAACGACTACATCCACCGCTCGGTGGCAGATCATTGCCGCAACCTCTTGCTGGCTGATCTGAAACACAAGGAAGCCGGCATCAATGAAAAGGAGTTCCGCCTGCTGATCGATGGCACAAAAAGGATCGTCCAGGTGCTCATCGGGATATTCACAGAAGAAGGCTCGATAACGAAACAATCTTTCTACCTAAGGATCACGGAGAAAGGGAAAAGATTTTTAAAACCTTAGTCATCTCCCATGAACCTGTATCCAATGACCGGTTCGGTGACGATAATGACCGGATGATTGGGATTGTCTTCGATCTTTTTACGCAGCTGGGCGATAAAAACCCGAAGATATTGTGACTGTTCAACATAACCCGGTCCCCAGATCTTCATCAGGATGAACTGGTGGGTGAGAACCCTGTTTTCATTTTTGGCCAGAAGTGCCAAAAGGGAATATTCAGTGGATGTTAACCTGATAAGGGTGTCCCCTTTTCTTACTATCCGGTTCACAAGATCAATGGAAAGATCATGACTTTGAATGACCGACTTAGTCTCTGATCTATTATAATTCCGGAGCACTGTCCGGATCCTGGCCAGTAATTCTCCGGTACGGAAGGGTTTGACCAGGTAGTCATTGGCACCATTATCCAATGCCCTGATGATCTCATCCTCGCTATCACGGACCGATAGAATAATGATCGGAGAAATATACCATTCCCTCAGTTTGACAAGGATGTTCTGACCATCCTCATCAGGCAGACCCAGGTCCAGAAGGATAAGGTCAGGTGGATGCATGGCAGCCTGCATCATGCCATCCCGGCCAGTACTCGCCTCGCTGACCCGATAATCTGCTGAACGTAATGTTATCTCCAGTAACCTGATGATCTGCGCTTCATCATCTATCACCAGTATGGTCGGTTGTTCATTCATTTTCAGGTTCTATACGGATAATTTCAACAGGGATTCGGATGGTAATAAGGGCACCGTGAGGATCGTGATTAGCAACCGTGATCGTACCGTTGTGAGCATGAATAAATCCTCTGCTGATGGATAAGCCCAGTCCCAGACCACTTTTTCCAGAATCACCACGACTGGAGAATTTATCAAAAACCTTATCCACACTTTGCTTTTCAAATCCGGGACCGTCATCGGATATCAGAAATATCAGGTCATTCTTTTCAATCGACGCCCTGATGTTGACCGAAGTCCCCGGCGGCGTATGTACAGTGATGTTGTGCATTATATTGAAAAGGGCCTGTTCCATTAAACCAAAGTCCATTTTAACCATGGGAACATTTTCCGGTACCAGGATAGAAACGGGAAACTTCTCGATTTCTGGCCTTAACCTGTTCACCACAGTATGGATCAACTCATTTACATCACACCAGTCCAGTTTTGGCCGGAGCATCCCTGACTCCAGACGAGACATATTCAACAAATTGTCTACCAATCGGTTAAGTCGCGTGGAGGCAAGAAGGATCTCATCCTGCAGGAACAATCTGTCAGCGTCCTGGATTTTTTTATGCCGGCCAATCAGGGTTTCAGCCGCACCCATAATGGTGGTCAGGGGGGTCCGAAGTTCATGGGAGATTGAATTGAACAGGGCATTGTACAGCTTTAGGGCCTGGAGCCTATGTTCTCTTTGTTGAACCTGCCTTTCAAAATGCCGGATCCTCGATGTGAGAATTCCGTTCAAAAGGGCAATCGTAAGAAACATGGCGAGCATCAGTACATCTTCTGTAGTATTGACATGAAAGGTGTAATGGGGCGGGATGAAGAAAAAATCCCATATCATGGCACTGAGCACAGCTGCTATCAAAACCGGATAAAGACTAAATACGATGGCCAGCAACGAGACATTAAACAGAAGTACGAGTGCCACAGCACGATATCCAATCACATCCGAAATGAAAAAGCAAATCAGTGCAACAACAAGGGTGACAGAAATACTTATCAGGTATTGAATAGGGCGTTTCCTGCCTGTATAGTCAGTTGATCTGATCATTTTTCAGGGATAAGCACCTGGCCAATCAGGAACTACATGCATTGTCCACCAAAGGTACAATAAAAATGGGTGAATTTTGAAATCATGAGGATGGAGTCAATGCTTCAGGGCGCACTCGTGTAAGTATTTCAGAATCCGCTTCAGTTCAAGGATACATTGATCATAGGCAGCAAGCTTACCAGCCAGAATCAATGTCATCTTTTCGCTAATCACAGAGGATTCATTCTCAAATTTTTTCAGCACCTCTGATTTGCTTTCCGTCAGCCGGATGATCAGATCCTCGATGAGTTTTTCCATGGTTATTCAGTGTTCAATGATCGTTCAGGAATTCGTTGAAGCCAGATGGATGATTTCTGACTGGTCCAGAGGGATCGGTAACACAATGGTAGTGATTCCATGAAGGAACAGTTTCCTCTGGATGGCAAAAATGGTGTAATTATGAAGCAGTCGTACAAACCGGGGATTTCCATGAAAAATGAACTGGCCTCCAAAAAATACAGCATCCGGGTACTTGGCAATGATCTCAGGAACAAGATGATCCACCTCCTCCACAACATCGGTCCCCAGGCTGTAGAAGCTATCAGCCCTGAGGCCCACCTGTTCAGCAATATACTTATATTTCTGCAAGTCTGTCACAATATTGCCCCTGATCCGTTCGTAATGGTTATGATCAGTGAAGCACTGCGAATCCACAATACCAACACTTAGAAAGGTGATGTTGGAGTAGGTCGAATCAAATAATTCGATAAGCCGGTAGAAGGAATATAATCCGAGGCCATTGTATCCGTTGACCAGGAATACGGCAGTGTGTACAGGTGTGTCAACCCTGTTTTTTGGAGAGGAGTGGATTGCTATTTTGCTTTTCATTTTAGTGATTATATTGGGCAACACCTTTTTTAAAATCCTTTGCACGATAATGATCTCCTTCCTGGTTTTATTATAGTGCCGCTTTATGGTAACTGCAAATAAGGAAATAATTCCCGTTATTAAGAGTGTAATCCATCCTCCTTCGCCAAATTTGATTATCACTACGGTGATCAGAATAAAGCTGGTCATGACAAGGCCGATACCATTCACCAGCATTTTCCTCAGCCATTTCCGTTCCTCTTTCCTGACCTGTATCCAATGCCTTACCATTCCGAACTGGGACAGGGTAAACGTGATAAAGACATTAATGCTGTAAAGGATGACCAGCCAGGCGACAGACCCCCTGGAAACGAACAATAGCACAAAGGCTGCTCCGCCCATGATCAGGATACCGTTCTGGGATACCAGTCGGTCGCTCAGGTGCATGAATCTTTTGGGGATCCAGTGGTCGGTAGCCATGTTGGCCATTACCCTGGGTCCGTCGAGGAATCCAGTCTGGGCTGCGACGAACAGCAATGCCGCCTCGGATATCAACGTCAGGTAAACGAATGATTTTCCGACAAAGGGATTCCACCCGGAGGTAGCCTGTTGAACCAGTATAGCATTCAATGTTTTGCCATGCTCAAACCGGAGATCAAAAAGGTAATACGAAATGATGAGTCCAAAGGCGGCAATGGCCAGAGATACCGACATCAGCATCATGGTTTTCTGCGCGGTGTGTGTCTTCGGTTCCCGCAGGTTAGGAATGCCGTTACTGACGGCCTCAATGCCCGTGTAGGTTCCTGCTCCCATACTGTAAGCCCTCAGGATCAGGAAAAGGGTTCCCAGTATCCCCAGTTCAGAAACCGTCCGGGATGTCTCGGCTGCAGTCTTTTCGATGATGACCGGTGCCTGAGACATATGCGTTATAAAACTGTAGCCGATCAGCAGGATGTGGGTGAGCACGAACAAGATAAAAACGGGAGTCAGTGTCTGCACCGATTCCTTTACTCCCCGAAGGTTTAGAACGATCAATACTGAAAGAATAAAAAAAGCAAATGGAAGTTTAAGGATGTACCATGTTTCCGGTAAAAAGCTGAATATGGCATCGGAACCGCTGGACACCGATAAGGTGATGGTCAAAACATAATCGATCAGCAATGCACTGCCGGAGATCATTCCGGCAGTCGGGGAGATCAGCTTGCTGGCCACAATGTATCCGCCTCCGCCATGCGGGAAAAGCCGGATGATCTGCCGGTAACTCGTGCTGATCACAAAAATAGTGAGGACCGTAAGTGTGGCCGCAAAGATGGAAAGGTTCTGGCGGCCTTCCAGGTTTCGCATGATCTCTTCAGGACCGTAACAGGATGAAGATAACGGATCCGATCCCAATCCCACCCAGGCAAAAAAAGTGATCAGTGAAATATGGCGAAATATTGACTTATCCGATATATCACGCGCTTTACCGATCAGGGTGT
>JAQUQD010000007.1 GCA_028716265.1 Bacteroidales bacterium
CTTGGTCAAATTGAAAAACCTGCCGGCTATGTTAAAGTTATGCTTACTCTTTTAACACCAGGCACCTGGGAAAAAACCGGGGGTGAAAAGAACGAATATAAAGATGACCCAATAAGATATAAGTCACGGACCACTCCGGGTCCCGGAAAATATTATAAGGGACAAGCTTTGACTGCCGACGATTTCCAGCCAGGAGAAGGCCGGACAGTACCTGAAGAACCACGTACTCCCGGGGAACCTCCGAAAACCCCGATGCCGGATGGAAAATCAACAGGGGACAAGGATCAGGCCTGGAGATCAATGCAGGGTCCTCTCTTCCCATATGAGGAAATCATGTGGGATCCGATTCCGCCCTGGGCCAATCCCGAGTATATCTGGACTTCATTCCTGCAATGCAAATACTATTTCAAACCGAATCATTACGTTCCAAAATAAATGAATTCAGTAATAAATGATACAATGAAGACACAATCCATACTACAACTGGTCCTGATGATCATCCTGTTTTATCTTGCTATTCCACATGCGGAAGCTCAATTTTTCCACTCAGGGGGATATCAGGAGGGTGTTCTGGGTAGCGGTGGAGACCATATCCTGATTCCGGCGCAAGAACACTCAATTACGATCCCTCAGGGATGGAGCGGCATTTCAAGTTATCTGGATCCCGTGAATGATAACGTGGACATCCTCTTTGAACCGGTGGAAACCAGTCTTGTCATTCTGATGGATATGGATAAAGTTTACTGGCCAGCCATGAATATCAATACTATTGTGACATGGAACACCCAGGTGGGCTATATTATCAAAATGAATAACCTGGTTACACTTCCTTTTTGGGGATTTCCAACCAGCAATCATAATGTATCATTAAATGGAGGATGGAATGTCATTCCAGTTCTCTCTGCTTCTTCTGTGATAACCAGCGGTCTGTTAGATCCCCTCGGAGACACCTTCATCATAATAAAGGAAATTGCAGGGAACGGATTATACTGGCCAGCCATGCTTATCAATACTCTGCCAGAACTGAATCCCGGAAAAGCCTACCAGGTACTGGTCACAGATGACTGCACTATAACCTATCCCCCTGGTATTCGAAAAGAATTTATATCCAATAACAGCAGCATTCCGGTCAATCAGTCATGGAATGAAGTGTTCCCGACACCAGTTTCACACACTATAGCCATTAATGCGGATGCAATGACTGATCTGGAAAGCAATGATTTTATCGGCATATTCAATTTATCTGGAAGTTGTGCTGGAGTATATGAAATCAATGATATTCAGACACCCATTGGTTTGACTGCATATGGAGATGACTTCACCACCTCCCTGGAGGTGGAGGGTATGACCGAAGGAGAGCTTATGACATTCAGGTTATACAGGCCGGCCATAAAACAGGAATTCATAATGAAGGTGGATTTTTCTCCAGACCTGCCTGACGCTGGTACTTTTCAGACTAACGGATTATCCCTGATAACGGGAATCACCCTGGAATCTACTTCAATAGAAAATTTCATACCGGGAATCGATTTTAGTATCTATCCCAATCCTTCGAAGGGTGATATAATCATTGTATTTCGTTATCCAGTTCAGAATGCCGATCTTTCGGTTTATGATATGCACGGACAGATGGTCAGACATGAAAAAGTGAATGTCAAGCAACAAAGTAATCACAATAGATTTTACCTGGGTACATTTTCTCCGGGTTTATATATCGTTCAGGTTAAAAATTCGGAGATCTTTGATTACAGCAAGATCATTATTACCAAATAATATTGATCCAAATTATTTTTTTGAAGACTGCCATTGGGAATATTGGTAATGGCCTCCTGATACCGGGGATATTTTCTTTCTTTTGACCCAAAATGCTTACTTCATACCTTCCACCCGCTCCACAGCGATAATGAAGTATTTGGTCTTCCCTCTCCAGGGGAAAACCATATAACGCTTATAATATCGGAGGTTCACTCTTTCACCTGTAAGTGACGAGCTCTCCAGCTCTTTGACGATCTGATCGTTCTTCCTTTCTACGGAGAATTCGAAGGTTTCCATGAACGGACTGGAGCCTTTCACTGCACCAAAGGTCTGCAGATTAAGCTGTCCTTCATATGTTTTAAAGATCACACCTTTTTTGCTGACACGAACGACAGTACCCGCCCGGGTACCCTCATCGTATTTTCCAAAATACAAAAAGCAAAAGATTGCAACCAGTATAAGGATGAGGAACAGGATGGATCTTTTGAAAAGCCTCCTGCACCCTCTTTTTGCTGATGTTGATTTTTGATCCTGTGTTTCCATTTTTCGGGATTTTATGGTAAAACTACGAACTTTCTGTTATCCTTTGCCCCTTTCGGGCGTGATAATCCTGGTAATTTTGTTATTTTGCACAAAATTCATACCCCATGGAAAACGTAAAATGCCTCATAATTGGCTCCGGACCAGCAGGTTACACTGCAGCAATTTATGCAGCCAGAGCTGATATACACCCGGTTTTGTATACGGGATTGCAACCGGGCGGACAGCTGACCACGACCAATGAAGTGGAGAATTTTCCCGGATATCCGGAGGGAGTTACCGGACCTCAGCTGATGGAAGATCTTCAGCAACAGGCCAGGCGGTTTAACACGGATATCCGGATGGGTATCGTAACACGTGCCGATCTTTCCCACCGGCCTTTTCATGTGATGGCAGATGACGGTGCGGAAATTATGGCCGAAACGATCATCATCGCCACGGGAGCGACGGCACGCTACCTGGGATTGCCTTCCGAGCAACTTTTTAAAGGTCGCGGTGTGTCGGCATGCGCCACCTGTGACGGCTTCTTTTACAGGGGACAGGATGTGGCCGTTGTCGGAGGCGGGGATACGGCCGCAGAAGAGGCTACTTATCTTGCCAGAATGTGCCGTAAAGTGTTCCTCATTCACAGGCGAAATGAATTAAGGGCCTGCAAGGCCATGCAACACAGGGTAATGAACACCTCCAACCTGGAGGTGGTCTGGGACCATCTTCCTGTTGAGGTACTGGGTGATATCAAAGGAGTGAACGGTGTACTTATTGAGCATGTAAAGACACATGCCAGACAAAAGCTTGAAATTCAGGGACTTTTTATTGCCATAGGACATGTCCCGAATACGGAGCTGTTTAAAGGCCAGCTGACACTGGACCAGAATGGGTATATCGTCACTGAACCAGGTTCAACAAAGACCGCCGTGGACGGCGTGTTTGCCTGCGGAGATGTGCAGGACCATGTGTTCCGGCAGGCGGTGACGGCTGCAGGTACGGGCTGCATGGCTGCTCTGGAAGCTGAACGTTTTCTGGCTTCAATTGAATCCTGACTCGACATGGAAGAACGAACCAGGTTAATTATACGGACCTCCTGGATAGGGATCATCGGGAATTCCGTTTTATCGATCCTGAAGATCGTACTTGGACTGATCTCGGGAAGTCTGGCCGTGGTGGGCGATGGTATCGATTCAGCGGGTGACATCATCACCTCCTGGATAACATTGTTCACGGCGCGCATCATCTCCCGTCCTCCGGATGCGCGGTATGCTTACGGCTACGCAAAAGCGGATTCACTGGCAACCATCGTACTGGCATTCATCATCTTTTTTGCAGGAGCCCAGCTGGCCATCTCAACGGTTACTCAGCTGGTCAAGGGCAATTATACCGAAATACCCTCCCTGCTCGCCATCTACGTCACCGTTGTTTCAATTGCCGGAAAGCTGGTCCTGAGCTATATCCATTTTCATGTGGGGAAAAGGATCGACAGCTCCATGCTCATCGCTAACGGGAAAAATATGCAAAACGATGTCATCATCTCTGTGGGAGTGCTGGTTGGATTGTTCTTTACACAGATCCTTCAGTTACCGGTGATCGATAAGGTGGTGGCCCTGCTGATCAGTGTCTGGATCATGCGCGTGGGACTCAAAATCTTTCTGCACACCAACACTGAGCTGATGGACGGAGTAAAAGATACGGCCTTGTACGACCAAATCGTCAGGGCAGTCAACCAGATCCCGCATGCAGGAAATCCTCACCGGATGAGGATCCACCAGATTGGAGCTTCCTACATGATAAGCTGCGATATCGAGGTGGAAGGGAATATTACGGTGAATGAATCCCATGATATAGCCAAAAGAGTGGAGGAAAGCATCAAAGCGGAGATTGGTAATGTATACGATGTGATGGTCCATGTGGAGCCTGCAGGAAATATCGAACGGGAGGTTTACGGCGTGTCGGACCAGGATGTGAAAAATAATAATCCGGGTAAATGATCTGCCGGAATGCCATTTTTTATGATTTCATATATTTGCAGACTAAAAAAATCCCATTTCGACAATTAAAACGCCTTAAATGGTCATTTTTTTTACTTCAACCTCCTCTGTTATTGCTGTCGATTTAGTTCACCATCCTGATAAAAGGGATCTTCATAAATTGGAATGGTTGTTTGGCGGCGCCCGTGCTGAGGCAACACCAGGGCTGCAGGGGACGTTTATCGGACCCAGGAAAGAAATGATCACTCCATGGAGCACCAATGCTGTCGAGATCACACAGAACATGGGTATCTCAGGGATCCTGAGGATCGAGGAGTTCACGCCTTTCGGACCGAGTGCCGGCCATTTCGATCCAATGCTCCAGGCAACCTATGAGGGTCTCGACCAACAGCTTTTTACCATTGATAAAAAGCCTGAGCCGTTACGCCCCATCACCGATATTGAAGGATACAATCTCCAGGAAGGACTTGCACTGAACGAAGAAGAAGTAGCCTATCTGCAGCAGCTGAGTGAAAAGCTGAACAGATCCCTCACCGACACGGAAGTATTCGGCTTTTCCCAGGTCAACTCGGAACATTGCCGACATAAGATCTTCAATGGTGTTTTCATACTGAACGAAGAAACCAGGCGTGATTCTCTTTTTGAAATGATCAGAAAGACCTCCCGGCTTCATCCCGGACGGCTGGTCTCTGCCTACATCGATAACTGTGCATTTATCAGCGGTCCCGTTGCGGAACAGTTTGCCCCTGTACGGTCCGACAGGTCAGATTTTTTCGGGATCAGGGATATTGAAACCGTTCTTTCCCTGAAAGCGGAAACCCATAATTTCCCCACCACGGTCGAGCCATTCAACGGAGCAGCGACAGGAACCGGTGGTGAGATCAGGGACCGCATGGCAGGAGGAAGAGGGAGCATTCCAATGGCGGGCACCGCGGTGTACATGACCTCTTATCCCCGGCTTGAACCGGACCGCGCCTGGGAGAAGCATAACCGGCCGCGGAGATGGTTATATAAAACACCGGACGATATTTTAATCAAGGCTTCCAATGGCGCCAGCGACTTCGGCAACAAATTCGGGCAACCATTGATCTGCGGCAGTTTGCTGACATTCGAGCAATCCGTTGGCAGCAGGCAGTATGGGTACGACAAGGTGATCATGCTGGCCGGCGGCGTCGGCTATGCCCACGCACTCGACAGCCATAAGGATGTCCCGGAAGCCGGTGATGTCATCGTTGTCATGGGAGGGGATAACTACCGTATCGGCATGGGTGGTGGAGCCGTGTCTTCCGTGGCCACCGGTGAATACCGGAATAGCATCGAGCTGAATGCCGTACAGCGTTCCAATCCCGAGATGCAGAAGCGTGTGGCCAATGCGTTGCGAGCGCTGGCCGAAGCCACGCACAATCCAATCGTGGCCATCCATGACCACGGCGCAGGGGGACACCTCAATGCCATTTCCGAACTCGTCGACAAAACCGGTGGAACCGTCTTTATCCGGAGACTGCCCATCGGAGATCCTACCCTCTCACCGAAGGAGATCATGGGCAATGAATCCCAGGAACGTATGGGACTGATCCTCAAACCTGCTGACCTAGCCCTTCTGCAAACCATCGCCGACAGGGAGCGTGCGCCCATGTATGTGGTAGGGGAGGTAACAGGGGATATGGTATTCAAGGTCATAGATGAACAGGAGAACAACCACCCCATTGATCTCCATCTGGGCGACCTGTTCGGAAATCCTCCCAAAACCGTGATCTGCGATACCACGGTACCTTTGGAACTTCAGCCCCTGACCTATTCTCCGGATAGCTTGCCATCGTATCTTGAACAGGTTCTGCAACTCGAATCGGTGGCCTGCAAGGACTGGCTGACCAATAAGGTAGACCGGTCGGTCACCGGGAAGGTGGCTTTTCAGCAGACTACGGGCCCGCTTCAGCTTCCGCTGAATAACCTGGGTGCCGTAGCACTGGATTACCACAGCGGGAGAGGGATCGCTACAGCCATCGGGCATGCACCTGTCGCAGGGCTGATCAGTCCTGAAGCCGGATCGGTTCTTTCGGTCGCCGAGGCGCTGACCAACCTGGTGTGGGCACCTCTGGCACACGAGCTCGCCGGTGTGTCGCTGAGTGCCAACTGGATGTGGCCTGCAAGGAACAAGGGAGAGGATGAACGCCTCTACCGCGCGGTACAGGCCATCAGCGATTTTGCCGTGGCACTGGGAATCAATATCCCCACCGGAAAGGACTCCCTCTCCATGACACAGAAGTATCCCGACGGGACCGTGGTTTATGCTCCCGGTACGGTCATCGTCTCCGCTATGAGCGAGGTTGAGGACGTACGTACGATCATCACCCCCGTACCGGATACGGATGTGCATAATCAGCTGGTTTATATTGACCTGTCGAAATGCGAGTTTACCCTGGGGGGAAGCAGCATGGCCCAGATCCTTGGCACGACGGGCGATTCGGTTCCAACCGTCGCGGATCCGGCCTATTTTATAAAGAGCTTCAATGCACTCCAGCACCTGATCCGGGAACGGATGATCTGTGCAGGCCATGATATATCTGCCGGGGGTATGATCGTGGCTTTGCTGGAGATGGCGTTTACCCGTAATGACATTGGATGGGACCTGGACCTTACGAACCTGAATGATCCTGATCTGATCCGGTGTCTTTTCAGCGAAAATCCAGGGGTGCTGGTTCAAATACGGGGTGACGGCCCGGCGGTGAAGATACTGAACGATGCCGGCATCTCCTTTCATATCCTGGGAAAAATAACGGCCGGGCGCACAGGGAGAATCCGTTTTCACGGACAGGATCATCTTTTTGATATGGATTACCTTCGCGACCTCTGGTATAAATCATCCTACCTGCTCGACCGCAATCAGACTATCCCGCGCCTGGCACTGGATCGTTATAGCAATTATAAGCACCAGGCTCTTGAATTTAGTTTTCCTGCCCGGTTCCGTGGTGCCTTCAGCGAGTATGACATCCACCCGGGCAGGCGATCTGCTTCAGGTGTACGGGCGGCGATCATCCGTGAAAAAGGAGTCAATGGCGACCGTGAGATGGCCTGGTCGATGTACCTGGCAGGTTTTGACGTGAAGGACATCCACATGACCGACCTCATCTCAGGCAGGGAGACACTGGAGGATGTTCATTTGATCGTTTTGGTAGGAGGATTTTCCAATTCGGATGTGCTGGGATCAGGTAAAGGCTGGGCCGGAGCCTTCTTGTTCAACGAAAAAGCAAAAAGGTCGCTGGATGAATTCTACCGCAGGGATGACACCCTGAGCTTGGGTATGTGCAACGGATGCCAGGTCCTGGTGGAGCTTGGGCTCATCTATCCGCATCACCAGGTCGGGCCGCGGATGCTTCACAATGAATCGGGAAAGTTCGAGTCCGCTTTTGTGAATGTGGATATTGTGGAAAACTCATCCGTCATGCTCCGCACGCTGGCAGGAAGCCGGCTGGGTATATGGGTTGCGCACGGAGAAGGCAGGTTTGACCTTCCTTATCCCGAAGCACAATATCACATCCCGGTAAAATATTCGTACAGCGATTACCCGGGAAATCCCAA
Organism: Bacteroidales bacterium; assembly: GCA_028716265.1. Taxonomy (GTDB): domain Bacteria; phylum Bacteroidota; class Bacteroidia; order Bacteroidales; family JAGONC01; genus JAGONC01. Next base: position 7,857 of record JAQUQD010000007.1, read on the forward strand.
CGGATCGGCCTATGATGCAGCAGCCATTTGTTCCGACGACGGACGCCATTTGGCCATGATGCCTCATATCGAACGGGCTGTATATCCATGGCAATGGCCTTATTACCCGGAAAACCGACGCGGCGATGAAGTCTCCCCATGGATCGAGACATTCGTCAATGCACGGAACTGGATTCAATCAATTCGAAGAACATGAGTATACATCTACAGGCTTCTCCCGGCCAGATAGCAGAAACCGTACTCTTACCCGGTGACCCGCTGCGGGCCAGGTTCATCGCTGAAACGTACCTCAGGGACCCGGTATGCTATAACCAGATCCGCGGGATGCTGGGCTACACAGGTACTTATAAGGGAAAACGCATATCCGTCCAGGGAACTGGAATGGGAATACCGTCCATAGCGATTTACGTCCATGAGCTGATCGTTGAATATAAGGCAAAGAGCCTGATAAGGGTCGGCTCCTGCGGAACCATTCAGGATTCGGTAGGCATCATGGATATTATTCTGGCCATGTCGGCATCCACTGACTCAAATTTCAACAAGCAACGGTTCACACAGATGGATTATGCCCCCACTGCCAGCTTCCGGCTGTTGCAAAAAGCATGGGAAACGGCTCAGCGCATGGGAATCAAAGTAGATGTCGGAAATGTTCTGACATCCGATGTTTTTTATTATGAGGACGGACAAGCCGATCCTTATCAGCTATGGAAGGATTATGGAGTCCTGGTCGTGGAAATGGAAACGACAGCCCTGTATACGGTTGCAGCACGATATGGCGTGGAGGCCCTGTCCATGCTTACCGTCAGCGACAGCATGTATCACGACCTGCATATCAGCACGGAAGAAAGAGAACGCTCTTTCCGGCAGATGATCGAGATCGCACTGGAGGTTGCGGATGAGTGATGATGATAGTCGTTCATAGTCATTCATCGCTATTCATAGTACTGAACTCTATCACCCACCGATGACAGCCGGTAACCACAAATAACCACAAATAACAATAAATAGCAATAAATAACCACAAATAACCACAAATAACAACAAATAACCCCTCAACGCATTTTGTTACATTTCTATTAAGCCAGTTTTATATGGAAATTACCCGTGTCTTTGACCTTTTGCCTTTCTACAAAGAGACCTTTGCTCCTAAAGAGGATGCGCTGGCCGGCAAGGAGGATGGAAAATGGGTCAGGTACAGCATTGATGAGTATATGGATACCTCGGATTGTATCAGTTATGGCTTGATGGCCCTTGGTATCACCAGGGGTGACAGGATAGCCACGATCAGTAACAACCGGCCCGAATGGAATTTTATCGATATGGGCGCACTGCAGATCGGCGCCATTCATGTTCCCATCTATCCGAACATCAGCGAGTCAGACTACAAGTACATCCTGACGCATTCAGAAGCAAAGTATGTTTTTATTTCCGGTCGGGACCTCCTCAGAAAGATCGAACATATACTGCCGGAAATATCTACCCTCAAGGGAATCTATACGTTTTCACCGACCCAGGGATTTCCCCATCTGAAAGAGCTGATCGAAACGGGTAAGGGATCAGCAGTACCCGAAAAGCTGAAAAAGATCAAAGAAAGCATTCACCCTAATGATCCTGCCACGCTCATCTATACGTCGGGTACAACTGGCAATCCGAAAGGCGTGCTTCTTGCTCACCGGAATATGGTGAGCAACTTTCAGGGAGTCAAACATATTTTTCCGGTGGACGAAACGTGCAGATCCCTCAGTTTTCTGCCTCTCTGCCATGTTTACGAGAGGAACAACATTTACACCTACCATGTTCTGGGGGTATCCATCTATTATGCGGAAAATATGGCATCCATCGCTGACAACCTGCGCGAACTCAAGCCCGAGATTTTCTGTACGGTCCCCCGCCTGCTTGAAAAAGTGTATGACAAGATCATCGCAAAGGGATTGAAACTGAGGGGATTTAAGCGTGCTGTGTTTTTCTGGGCAGTGCATCTGGGGTTGCGGTATGAACTGGACAGTGCCAACGGCTGGTGGTATGAAACAAAATTGAAGCTGGCCAACAAGCTGGCCTTCAGTAAATGGCGGGAGGGACTGGGGGGAAAGGTGCGCGTCATCGTCTCGGGAGGCGCTGCCCTGCAACCCAGACTGGCAAGGATCTTCACTGCTGCAGGTATCCCCGTTCTGGAAGGCTACGGACTCACGGAAACCTCCCCTGTGATCGCTGTCAATAACCTCGAACCCCGGGGCAGGAAATTTGGAACGGTGGGCCCCCCGTTAAAGGAAGTGCAGGTGAAAATTGCTGGAGATAGAGAGATCCTGTGCAAGGGACCCAATGTGATGATCGGTTATTTCAACGATCCCGAGCTTACAGCTCAGGTCATCGACCAGGATGGCTGGTTCCATACCGGCGATATTGGCATCATGAATGAAGGCAGGTTCCTGAAGATCACAGGCAGGAAGAAGGAAATCTTTAAAACCTCCATGGGCAAGTACATCAGCCCCCAGCCCATTGAGAACAAGTTCAAGGAATCGCCATTTATTGAGAGTATCATGGTCATCGGAGAAAACCAAAAGTTCGCCGCTGCACTGATCGGACCTGATTTTGAACACCTCCGCTCCTGGTGCATGGTCAAAGGGATAGAGTATACCACCAACAAGGAAATGATCCTGTTACCCAGGATCAAGCGCCGCTTCCAGAAAGAAGTGAATAAATACAACCACTTCTTCGGCGCCACCGAGCAGATCAGGAAATTTGAACTGCTGGACACGGAATGGGCGATCGAAACCGGAGAAATCACCGCCAACCTGAAGGTTAGACGTAAATATATCTGCGATAAATATAAAGACAAGATAAATGCTATTTTCGATAACGGTTAATTTGACCAATCCAATACCTGACCTATGGCAACCATTACACGCATTTTCGATATCCTGGAAGAACTCAAGACAGAACATCTACACATCCAGGATGTCCTGGCCTATAAAAAGGATGGACAATGGATCCAATTCTCTGCCGGTGATTATGTTCAACATGTCAACCAGGTCAGTAAGTCCCTGATCGCACTGGGAATCAAAAAAGGCGATAAGGTTGCAACCATCCTTGCCAACAGCCCGCAGTGGAATTTTTTGGATATGGGACTCATGCAGATCGGTGCGGTCCAGGTCCCGATCTATTCAACGATAAGCAACGAGAACTTCAAGCATATCTTCACCGAAGCGGATGCCCAGGCCGTTTTTATTTCCACACTGGAGATGTATCACAAGATACAATCCGTGATCGGGGAGGTTAAATCCATCAAATCCGTCTTTGTCGTAGAAGAGTCAGAGGAAGTAACAAGCTGGGATGCATTTCTCAAGCTGGGCGATGCGATCCCGCAAAGCATGGTTGACCAGATTAAACCAACCATCGGGACCAATGACCTCGCTTCAATTATTTATACGTCGGGAACGACCGGAATCCCGAAGGGAGTCATGCTTTCGCACGGGAATTTTATCAGCAACTTCCTGGCATTAAGCGATATCATCATCTATGATATGGTGCACCGTGTGATGAGCTTCCTACCCCTATGCCATGTCTACGAACGGGTGCTGAACTATATGTATCAGCATATGGGGATCTCTGTTTATTACGCGGAGAGCATTGAGAAACTTTCCGATAACCTCCGCGAGGTTCACCCGGAAATGTTTTGTGCCGTTCCGCGCGTCATCGAGAAATCCTTCGATAAGATCATGGCGAAAGGAAGGGAGCTCAAGGGGATCAAACGCCTGCTCTTCTTCTGGGCAGTCAACCTGGGTTATCAATATGAGCTGAACAAAGCCAACGGGCCGTGGTATGAATTCAAACGGAAAATAGCCGATAAGCTCATTTACAGTAAATGGCGGAATGCACTCGGTGGAAAGTTGCGGATCATCGTTTCTGGAGGGGCCACCCTGCAGCCAAGGCTTGCCCGTGTGTTCTGGGCTGCCAGGATCAAGATCATGGAAGGTTATGGACTCACGGAAACATCTCCTGTCATCGCCGTGGCCAATTTCAGGCAGGATGGCGCATGCTTCGGAACCGTCGGTAAGGTCTTGCCGGGCGTTACGATGACCCTTGCCGACGACGGAGAGATCCTGTGCAAGGGCCCCAATGTCATGCTGGGTTACTACAAGCATCCCCAGCTAACCAGCGAAGTGATCGACCAGGATGGATGGTTCCATACAGGCGACATTGGAATGATGGTGGATGACGTTTACCTGAAGATCACGGACCGGAAAAAAGAGATGTTCAAAACATCCGGAGGAAAATACATTGCGCCACAGGTCATAGAGGTACTGCTCAAGGCATCGCCCTTTATTGATGGTGTAATGGTGGTGGGGGAACACAAGAACTACGCAGCAGCGATCATCATCCCTGATTTCCAGCACCTTCGCTCATGGTGCAGGGTAAAGGAGCACCCCTATGCAAGTGACGCTGAAGCCATCAAGGATCAACGTATCGTCGACCGCATCTGGCGCGAGGTGGAACAGGTAAACGCAACCCTCGATAAAACTGAACAGATCAAAAAAGTCGCATTGCTCCACAAACCATGGACGGTTGAAAACGGAGACCTAAGCCAAACACTGAAGCTTCGGAGAAGATACCTGATGGAAAAACACCGGGATGTCGTGGAGGGACTCTACTAATGGAGTATTTTGAACACCATCTCCTTCATCAGCTCCCCGTCATTTGTCGAAATGTTGTCCACCCCTTTAGATTTCATATCATACTCCCTGAAGCAGGAGATGATCCTCGCGATCTGGCTGGGATTATAATTCTGTGAGGCGGTCAAATAATCCTGCAGGAAATAGGGATTGACCGACAAGGCGGAGGCGGCCGCACTCCGGGATTTATCCTTCAATTGATGATATATCATCACTTTGAGAAAGAATGGATAAAGTATGGACAATACCTTGGCCAATGGGTTTTCTTTGGGATTACTGGCAAAATAGGCGATGATCTGGTTGGCCCTGAAGACTTCACGGTTACCCAGCGCCCTCTGCAACTCAAAGACATTGAAGTCTTTATGAATACCTACATGGCGGGTAACCAGCGTATCGTCGATGACCCCACCCCTGGGTATGTTGATGAGCAATTTTCCGACCTCATTCACGATACGCGTCAGATCAGTGCCCAGGAACTCGGTAAGCATCATGGCGGCCTTTGGCTGAATATCATACCCTTTTTCTTTTACATACCCCCGTATCCAGCCGGGAATCCGGTTCTCATAGATCTTTTGCGACTCGAAAACAATTCCTTTCTTTTCAATGGCTTTAGCGAACAGCTTTCGTTTGTCGAGCTTCCTGTATTTATAGCAAAGCACCAGCACAGTCGTTCCCACGGGATTTTCAAGATAGGGCTGTAGCTCTTCCAGGTTCTTCATTTCCTGGGCTTCTTTTACGATGACCGTCTGTCGCTCCGCCATAACAGGAAATTGTTTGGCAAAGTCCAGGACCATACCCGCATCGGCATCCTTTCCATAGATCACGTGGAGGTTGAAGTCCTTTTCATCATCGGGCACCACCTCTTGTTCAAAGTACCGGCACAGCTCATCGATGAAATAAGGTTCCTCACCCGTCAGAAAATATACAGGGTAATACTTCTTGTTTTTCAGGGTGTCGAGTATTTGTTCAAAAGTCATGAGACCTGTACAATGAATGGGCTGAGTTGTTAAAACCTCAGGTGTTTTACCGTAAGTCCTTCGTTGATCAGTTGCTTGAGCGATTCGATCCCGATTCGGACATGTTGTTCGACAAATTCGGAAGAGACTTTCTGGTCGCTCTCTTCCGTTTTGATTCCAGATGAGATCATGGGTTGATCGGAAACAAGCAGCAGGGCTCCTGTTGGAATCTTATTGACAAATCCGGCGATGAAGATGGTAGCCGTTTCCAGATCGATCCCCATGCAGCGAGTCCGTCGCAGGTATTTCTTGAATCGTTCGTCATACTCCCATACCCTCCGGTTGGTCGTATAGACCGTACCGGTCCAGTAATCCCGTTCAAAGTCGCGGATGGTCGTTGAGACGGCTTTCTGAAGGCTGAACGCCGGCAGCGCAGGTATTTCAGGAGGAAGGTAATCATTGGATGTTCCTTCTCCTCGGATGGCGGCGATGGGTAGGATGAGGTCGCCGACATTGTTTTTCTTTTTCAGACCGCCACATTTCCCCAAAAACAGGCATGCCAGGGGTGCTACGGCGCTCAGCAGGTCCATGATCGTTGCGGCGTTGGCACTTCCCATCCCAAACTTGATCATCGTGATCTGGTCCGACGTGGCACTGGGCATAGGCCGGTCGGCACCCCTGATTTCCGCTCCGGTGAGCTGGGCGAAAAGGTCCAGGTACTGTCCGAAATTGACCAGCAGGATGTATTTTCCGAACTCCTGCGTATTCATTCCGGTATATCTTGGAAGCCAGTTGGTTACAATATCTTCTTTGGTTGTGAGCTTCATGAAATCCAATTTATTGACAAAAGTAGGATTATTTCGGAAACAGCTTGACCTGAATTTCCGTAAAAGAAAAAATGTGCAACGGACAGCCAGCGAACAGTCATGCGAAAATTTCCTTTTTATAGGCAGCTGGATGCGATGGATTGCGGACCGTCGTGCCTGCGGATGGTTGCCAGGTTCTATGGAAAGAGCTATTCGCTTCAGACACTGAGGGACCGCAGCTATATCACACGGGAGGGCGTATCGCTGCTGGGGACAAGTGATGCCGCAGAATCCATCGGGTTCCGGACCATGGGGGTGCGACTTGGCTTCGATCAGCTGAAGGAGGAGGCTCCTCTGCCGGCAATCATCCACTGGCGGCAGAAGCATTTCATTGTCGTTTACAGGATCAGAAACAACCGGGTCTTTTGTGCTGATCCTGCCATCGGATTGATCCAGTATACAGTCGAGGAGTTCCTCCAGGGATGGATCAGCACGGTCAAGGAGGGTGAAAAGCAGGGAATTGCCTTGCTTCTGGAACCTACCCCCGATTTTTACACCATGGATGACGAGCCACGCCCGAAAAACCAGCTCCGGTACCTGTTTGCGTACCTTAAACCCCATCGCAGATACCTCATTCAGCTTATCCTGGGCATCTTCATCGGAAGCCTTCTGCAGCTTATCTTCCCTTTTCTTACACAATCCATTGTCGATATCGGTATCAACAACCAGGACCTGGGCTTCATTACACTGATCCTTATCGCACAACTGGTGCTGTTCATCAGCCAGACTGCAGTCGAGTTCATCCGGGGATGGATCATGCTCCATGTCAACACACGGGTCAACGTTGCCCTGATCTCCGATTTTCTGGCCAAGCTCATGAGGCTGCCCATCTCATTCTTCGACACCAAACTGATGGGCGACCTGATGCAACGTATTGGCGACCAGCGCCGCATTGAGTCGTTCCTCACAGGTTCTTCGCTCAATATCCTCTTCTCCGCATTCACTTTTTTGATCTTTGCCATCGTGCTTGCCATTTACAGCCTGAAGATCCTGGTTGTTTTTCTTGCGGGGAGCATCCTTTATGTCATCTGGATCTATCTGTTCCTGAAAAAGAGAAAAGAGCTGGATTATAAACGTTTCTCACAGCTTTCCGAGAACCAGAGCAATCTGATTCAACTGATCTCGGGGATGCAGGAGATCAAGCTGAACAATTGTGAAAAGCAAAAACGATGGGATTGGGAACGAATACAGGCGCGGATCTTCAGGATCAACCTGAAAGGGCTCTCCCTTAACCAGTATCAGCAGGCCGGAGCAGTGTTTTTCAACCAGCTCAAGAACATCCTGATCACGTTCATGGCGGCCAAGGCGGTGGTGGATGGACAGATGACCCTCGGTATGATGGTTGCCGTGCAATACATCATCGGGCAGCTGAATGCGCCGATCGAACAACTCGTCCTTTTTATGCGTTCAGCACAGGATGCCCAGATCAGCCTGGAACGACTTGGGGAGATCCATCAAAAGGAAGATGAGGAGCCGCCCGGCAGGGCCAGGGTCACCATCCTGCCGGCCAATCGCGCGATCACTTTCTCGAATGTCTCTTTTCAGTACGAAGGCCCGCACTCTCCGTTTGTCCTGAAAGACATCGATGTGACCATTCCGGAAAACAAGGTGACTGCCATCGTCGGGCCGAGCGGCAGCGGCAAAACAACCCTGGTCAAACTGTTGCTGGGATTTTATAAAACAACCGGGGGCGAGATCCATGTCGGGGACGTCAACCTGGATAATCTATCCGGCCGCCTTTGGCGGGAGACATGCGGAGCGGTCATGCAGGATGGCTTCATATTCTCGGATAGCATTGCCATGAACATCGCCCTGGGATATGAGACCTTTGACCAGCATAAATTACTGCACGCCGTGCAAATGGCCAATATACAGGAATATATCGAGTCATTGCCCCTTTCCTACAATACGAAGATCGGTAACGAGGGCGTTGGGCTCAGCCAGGGACAGAAGCAGCGTATCCTGATCGCAAGAGCCATCTATAAAGATCCCCGGTTTCTTTTCTTTGACGAAGCGACCAACGCGCTCGATGCCAACAATGAACGGGTGATCATGGAAAACCTTCAGAAGTTGTTCCACGGCAAAACCGTAATCATTGTGGCACATCGTCTGAGTACGGTGAAGAATGCCGACCAGATCATCGTACTGGAGAAAGGGAATATCACTGAAAAGGGAACGCATCAGGAACTTACGGAAAAAAAAGGATCCTATTACCAGCTGGTCAGGAACCAGCTGGAACTGGGTATGTAACTGCAATTTGACACTGAATCATGCCGGATCAACCTGAAAAGCAAGATATCGAACGATACAGCAACGAGATCGAGGATGTTCTGGGACGCCCGCCTGCCGGCGTGATCCGCTGGGGCATCACCGTCATTTTCGTTATCCTGGCCCTCCTCGTGCTGGGAAGCATATTTTTCAGGTATCCGGAGATCATCCCGGCGGCCATCGAGGTGACTTCGGAGAATCCCCCGGCCTATGTCGAAGCCCGGGTTGGCGGAAAACTTGAAAAGCTGCCATTTGAAGATAAACACACCGTGGACAGCGGTACGGTAGTGGCCATCATCGAGAATCCGGCCAGCTATACGGATGTCTTTGCACTGAAGAAATCCCTGCATGACCTGTCACCGTCCATTTACAGATTCGAAACCGGGGTCCTCGATTCCGTAGGAGGACCGCAGAACCTGAGACTGGGTGAAATACAGCCTTTTTATGCTGATTTCCTGGTCGGCCTTGAAGATTACGTTCATTTCATAAAACTGAACTATTTCGCGAGAAAGATCAGCTCCTGCCGAGAGGAACTGCTGATCTACAATGAACTTGTACACCGGCTGTCGGAACAGGAGAAGATACTTGAGAAGGACCGTGCACTTAAGCAAAAAGACCTGGATCGTTACCAGCAGCTTTTCGAGAACAAGGTCATTACGGAATCCGACCTGGAAAGGACCAAAAGCGAATACCTGCAAAAAGAGCTTTCCTATGAGGAATCCCGTGAGGAACTTACCAATGCCAGGATCCAGATTGCCCGGTTGGAGCAGGACATCCTGGATCTGGGGCTTCAGCATGTTCAGCAAGTGAAAAAAATGCAGGTGCGTATCAGTGAAACGTACGAGAACCTGCTGGCACAAATTGCGATCTGGGAGAAGCAGTATGCATTGATAGCTCCGTTCGACGGAATGGTCACCTATACCCAGTACTGGACCGAAAATCAGAATGTCAGCCAGGGCGATAAGGTCATGGCGATCGTTCCCCAGAAAGAGAGCCAGATGATCGGAAAGCTGAAGCTTCGTCCACGTGGTGCCGGAAAAGTGAGGGTAGGGCAGGATGTGAACGTAAAGTTTCTGAATTACCCCTACATGGAGTTTGGTATCGTGAAAGGCAAAGTCAATAAGATCGCTCCCGTTCCCTCCGGGGATGAGTATTACCTGGTTGAAGTCACCTTCCCGCAAGGCCTGCAGACCAACTATGGCGTCCGACTCGAAGTCGTTCAGCAAATGACCGGGCAGGCAGAGATCATCACTGAGGAGATCCCCTTGCTGGTGCGGATCATCATGCCCCTGCGTTCCATGATAAAAAACCGCTCCCTGTATACAACGCCCGCAACAATCCAGTGACCGATGGAAGAACTGCCTGTCCTGAACTTTCCACCCTATACGTTTCAGATCCATGAACAGGATGGCCGCCCGTTCATATTCGACAGGATACGGGGCAGGTATGTGCGCCTTACACCGGAGGAATGGGTCCGCCAGCATATGGTACATTACCTGATCCATCAGAAAAGTGTTCCCTCCACACTGATCGCTGTGGAAAGGTCCCTGCGTGTCTATAAAATGAGCAAACGGATCGACATAGCCGTCTACACTTCAGCAGGTGTTCCCGTTCTGCTGGTCGAATGCAAATCACCGGCCGTGGCCCTTGTAACACAAACCTTCGATCAACTGGTCAGGTACAACCTGGCCCTCTCTGTGCGGTTTCTGGTGGTGACCAATGGATTGACCCATTATTGCTGCAGGATGGATGAGACAGGTCAGTCATGGCATTTCCTGGAAGAAATACCCGATTACGGTCATATGCTATGACCGCCTCAAATATCCTCCACCAGCTTCAGGAATTTTTTATAGGGGATGGCCGGCAGGCTTACTGCCTGAATGGCTCCATTGGCCTGGCTGATGATGGATACCTTGGCCGCAGTCTCTTCATCCGGCGCTTCATAAACGTCGAGAAAGTCATATTGCCCCAGGATGGCATAATGGGCGATGAACCTGACCTTGGGGCATTTCTCCTTTACCTGCTCCAGCCAGGTGCGCCCAAGCTTTGCCCTGTCTTTCATCTGCCTCAGCACATCAGGAGCAAGCTTCGTCATAAGAATGTAAGTGTTCATGGTGTTCCTCCTCTATTGAATTAGTGATGATATAAACTGAAAGTGGACAGCAAGATACAAATAATCGGTGAAAAAATCAATATCCGGAAGTGGATCGGTAGGTCTTGATAATTTGTCAGTATAAAATGTTGCATATTTGATTAAAATAGTACATTTGCATAGGTAAAAAATTCAATCATGAAAAAGACCATACTTCAGATAGCACTATTGATCATTGCCCTTTTCCTGGCCTACATGATCTATGAAAGCATTATGAGACCCGTTCGTTTCAAAAAGGAGCGCCTCCTGAGAACCGAAGAGGTCATCAAGAACCTGAAGGACATACGTGGAGCTCAGATTGCTTACAGGTCTATATATCAACGATATACAAAAAGTTTTGACACATTGGTGAATTTTATCAAAACAGGTGAGATCCCCGTGGTAAAAATGGTGCCTGATCCCACCGATACTACCTTCTCCCGATCCATACGTGACACGATCGGGTATATCCTCGTAAAGGACTCCCTGTTTGCCGGCAGACCCGGATTCAATGTGGATGACCTGCGCTACATCCCTCATTCAGGTAATGAAGTGTTTAATATGGATGCCGGCATGATCGAACGCAGCAAGATCATGGTCAACGTTTTTGAAGCCTCTGCGCTTAACAAACAGTTCCTCAAAGGTTTGGATTCCCAGCTGGTCAACAACTTTGACGATCTTCTGGAATCCACCCAGCGATTTCCCGGCCTCAGGGTAGGTTCCATGGAGGAAGCCACCCTTGACGGAAACTGGGAATAAGCTTTTACCTGGCAATGGTCCCTTCTTATTCACCTGATCTTAACCTTCTCGACGAATCTCTTGCTGAAAACCGGGCTACGGACTATGCACTGACCGTTCAGGTCTCGAATGAACTTCTCGCCCTTGCCGTACTGGACATTCAGGAATCCAGATACCTGGCGGCACAAACCTACTGCTATCCCTACCATCTTAATCCTGATGATTTCAGTCTGTGGCTGCAGGAGATCGCCTCATCCGGTGTGGCTTCATGGCATTACGGCCATGTCAGGATGTTCATCGCCAACCTTGGATACACGCTTATCCCGGGCCCCCTTTTCAATCCTGACCAAACAGACGACTATGCGAAATTCAACCTCAGCGATCAGGGCAATGTACTAACCCGTGCCGATCGGCTTAACGGCCTGGGCGCCTGCACGGTATTCACCGTTCCTCAGTGGTTGAACGATAAGCTGACGGACCTTTACCCGGGTGCGGTACTTCATCATACCATCTCCTGCTTTCTGGAAACCGTATTAAACCATTATAAGTTCCTCATCCGGAATCACACTGCTTTTATCAATCTTCAGCCCGGGTACTTTGATCTTGTCATCCTTCATGAACAAAAGGTTACATTTTGTAACTCATTTTATTATAAAACTCCTGACGACGTTCTCTACTACATGATGTTCATCCTGGAGCAGATGCAGCTTTCCCCTGAGGGAATAGAGATCCGTCTTGCAGGCGAGCTGGGCAGGCATACCCAGGTCCCCGAAAAGCTTGCCGACTACCTGCCTCATCTGAATTTTCTCCCCCGAAATGAATCGTTCCGTTATTCCCATGTTTTTGAGGGAATCCCCGGTCATTACCTGTACACCCTTCTAAGTGCTGCGGAGTGCGAATTATAGGCGGATACCTGAAAGGAAGGCAGATCGCACCCCCGCGGAACCTGCCTGTACGCCCGACGACTGACATGGCAAGGGAAAGCCTGTTCAATATCCTTTCCAATGCCCTTGACCTATCTTCGGTCAGGGTGCTGGATCTGTTCTCTGGAACCGGGATCATCTCCCTGGAGTTTGCCTCCCGGGGTTGCCAGGAAATTGTTTCCGTTGATATCCACCCGGGATGTGTGGCTTTCCTTAAAGAAATGACCCGGAAGCTTCAGCTGGAGTGCATCCGGGTCCACCGAGCCGATGCATTCCGGTTCATTAAGAAAGAGCAGCCAGGTTTTGACATCATCTTCGCCGATCCCCCTTACGACCATCCTGGCTTGCAATCACTGCCCGACATGATCTTTGCTGGTCAGCTTCTGAATGACGGTGGCTGGTTCATCGAAGAACATTCATCCCGCCGGCTGTTTACCGACCACCCTCGTTTTTATCAGCACCGCAGTTACGGTGATGTGAATTTTACCTTCATGAAATGAACGATCATACGAAGTCCTTATGGATGGCCTCCGGGATAAAGGGTCGGGGATCACCGTTGTTGCGGATGATATCCCGCACGATGGAAGAGTTCAATGCTGAGAATTCCGGCGTGGCAAGCAGGAAGATCGTTTCCAGACCGGGATAGATCTGCCTGTTGATCTGACCGATGCTTCGTTCAAATTCAAAATCGGCTGACGTCCGTAATCCACGTACGATGAACAGGGCTCCCTGTTGCCTGCAGAAATCGACCGTAAGGCCCTGGTAACTCTCCACCCGGATCGCCGGATCATCCGGGAATACCTCTGATATCCACTCCATACGCCTTTGCAGAGGAAAGAAATAGTTCTTCTCTGCATTCTGCCCGACAGCAACAATAACCCCGTCAAACAAGTTTCTCGCCCTGAGCACGATGGATTCATGACCTCGGGTTATCGGGTCAAACGATCCGGGGAAAACGGCAATCTTTTTCATCAGAAGCTTTTTTACAAAGATAGCAAAAACCAAATTGTATATCTTTGCCGGCACAAAACCATTCAAACCCTTCATGGATACGCGAAATGAACTTGCCGAAAAGATCAGCGAATTCCTTCTTCTGATCAAAGCAGTCAAACTCAATGTGAATGAGCCATTTACATGGGCTTCCGGCATTCAGTCACCCATCTACTGCGACAACCGCATCACCCTGTCCTACCCAAGTATCCGTACATTTATACGTCAGGCCTTTGCCAAGGTGATCACCGAGGAATTCGGTGCCGTGGACACCATCGCCGGCGTGGCCACCGGAGCCATCGCACATGGCGCACTGGTGGCGGAGGAAATGGGTCTGCCGTTCGTCTATGTCCGTACATCAAAAAAAGATCATGGACTGGAAAATGTCATCGAAGGCAAGATCACTCCAGGCCATTCGGTAGTGGTCATCGAAGACCTGGTCTCCACCGGCAGCAGCAGCCTGAGCGCCGTGCAGGCCCTTAGGCAGCAGGACTGCAAGGTCAAGGGCATGGTGGCTATCTTTACCTATAACCTGGACAGAGCCATCCAAAGCTTCGCAAAGGAAAACTGTATCCTGTTCGCCCTGACCAATTATGATATCCTGATCAAAAAAGCCCTGGAAGAAGATTATATCCGTGATGTGGATCTGGAAACACTCAGAAAATGGAGGGAAAATCCCGAAGCCTGGGGAAGGTAATTTTAAAAACATGAAAATCATCGAGAGCGAGAAAATAACGATACACAAGCCTGCCAGGCAGATCTTTTCCTTTCTGAGTGACTTTAACCATTTCAAGGACCTGATGCCTCCTCAGGTCATCAACTGGCAATCCACCGACAGCACCTGCTCTTTTACGATCCAGGGGATGACCGATCTGTCATTGCGCATGGCCGAAAAGACACCTTATACCAGGATCCTGATCCTGCCTGACGGAAAGGCTCCTTTTCCTTTTGAGCTGAACTGCTATATGACAGAGATGGGGGAGGATACTGAAACACAGATCGTGTTTCATGCGGATATGAACCCGTTTATCAGCATGGTTGCCCTGAATCCCCTGAAAAATTTTGTGAATATTCTGAATAACAAACTCAGGGAGCTAGCGGAGAATGACTTCAGGTAAACCAGTAGTGCTCTGTTGGGGATGGTCAGCTTTCGATGATGAAGGTGATCTCTTTCTGGTCTGAGAGTATCCTCTCGCCCTCCGCTGTCAGTAAGACCAGCCGCCCGAACGTATCCACGGATTCAATGCTGGCCCGGATGTTTTTCCCATGAAAGAGAAAGGGGAAAAAGCCTCCCCGGCGGTACTGCCGTTCAAGGTAGTCGCGGTCCATCTGCCGGAACATACCCATGCGAAGCTCTTCATACCGCCGGTCAAGGTCCTGGCAAAGATCCGTCAGGCAACGTTCGAGGCGCAACTCCTTCCCCGTGAGGTTTTTCAGTGAAACAGGATTGGGAGCGTCACTCCGGAACACCTCCTGGTTGATGTTCAACCCAATGCCTGCGACTGACCGTACCAGGGAGGCGCCCTGGATAACGTTATTGATCAGGATTCCCGCTGCTTTCCTTTCGCCCAGGTAGATATCGTTCGGCCATTTGATCGTGACGGCTGCCTGTAACGACAATCGGCTGATAAAATCATGGAGGGCGAGGCTGACCATTTTGTTCAGCATGAACTGCCTTTCAACGGGCAGGAAATCAGGAAAAAGTACCACGCTGAAGGTCAGGTTCTTTCCCGGTTCACTTTCCCATTTATTGACTCCCATTCCCCTGCCGGCATACTGGGTATGGGCCACAAAGAGGCATCCCTCCGGATAACTGTGTTCCTCCATCAGCCTTAAGGCAATGGCATTGGTCGAACTTACCCGGTCCAGGTAAATGATCCGGCTGCCGATGATTTGTCCTGGCATGGCCTGAAAATGAATCGTTATACAAAGATACAGGATGTTTAAAACAGGATGATAAATTGCGTAATTTTGCAGGCAAATTATCATAACGGTTCACTGATGGCCCGATCTCGAAAAAAAGAGGATAACAGCCACGAATTAAGCAACCTGATTGTGGAAGGCATCCGGCAACGCAAGGGGAAAAATATCGTCTGTCTTGACTTTGCAGGGATACACAATGCTTTTTGCAAATTTTTCATCATCTGCCATGGGACATCCCGTACACAGGTGGAAGCGATCGCCGATTCAGTGGACGAGACTGTAAAGCGTGAACTGGGTGTAGATCCCTGGCATAGTGAAGGTTACGAAAATGCTGAATGGATCCTGCTGGACTATATCGATGTGGTGGTACATGTTTTTCAGGAGAAAACCAGGAAGTTTTACCGTTTGGAAGAGTTGTGGGCCGATGCTCAGATCCGGCAGTTCGTTTCAGAAGAGTGAAAATCAATTCATCAGAATGACAGAAGAAACAAAAAATAGCAATCCCGACCGTCCACCCAAACAGAAGTCCGGTAAACCAAAATTCAATTTTTACTGGATCTACGCTTTCCTGGCCATTATTTTTTTCGGCACATACTTTCTCAATTACAACACAGAAGTGAAAGAGATCGGCTGGGGAGAGCTCAAACAGATGCTTCAACAGGGCGACGTGGAGAGGATCCTGTTGATCAATAAGGAATTTGCTGAGATCTATATCAAAGCTGACAGTCTTTCCCTGGAGAGGTATAAGGACCTGAAAAGCTCCAATTTCAGGAAAAGTACTTATCAGTACAAATACACCATTGGGTCGGTCGAGACCTTTGAGAGCAATGTGGAGGATGCCCAGCAGGGTATGGAGAAGCAGGTCTATGTCCAGAACAAGAACCGGCGCAACTGGGGGGGCGACATCCTGAACTGGATCCTGCTGATTGGTTTTATCGCAATCGGTTGGATCTTTCTGATGAGGATGATGAGCCGCGGAGCAGGTGGAGGAGGTCAGATCTTCAACATCGGGAAGTCCAAGGCAAAATTGTTTGACCGGGATACTACGGTTACCGTCACGTTCAAGGATGTTGCGGGACTTGATGAGGCGAAGGTCGAGGTGATCGAGATCGTTGACTTCCTTAAAAATCCGAAGAAATATACCGAACTTGGCGGGAAGATCCCCAAGGGAGCATTACTGGTTGGCCCTCCGGGCACAGGCAAGACGCTGCTTGCCAAGGCTGTGGCCGGGGAGGCGCAGGTTCCGTTCTTCTCGATTTCCGGATCCGATTTTGTCGAGATGTTCGTGGGCGTTGGGGCTTCGAGGGTGCGCGATCTGTTCAAACAGGCCAAGGAGAAAGCTCCCTGCATCATTTTCATTGATGAGATAGATGCCATTGGCCGTGCCCGGGGACGAAATCCCATCACGGGTGCCAACGACGAGCGCGAAAATACCCTCAACCAGCTGCTTACCGAAATGGATGGATTCGATACGAATACAGGCGTCATCATCCTGGCAGCCACCAACAGGGCGGATATCCTCGACCGTGCGTTGCTGAGGGCCGGACGGTTCGACCGCCAGATCATGGTTGAACTTCCCGACCTCAAGGAACGTGAAGAGATCTTCAAGGTACACATGAAGCCATTGAAAGTGGACGATACTGCCAAGGTGGAGTTCCTTGCCAGGCAAACCCCCGGATTCTCCGGAGCCGATATTGCCAACGTATGCAATGAATCGGCCCTGATCGCCGCCCGTAAGGGAAACAAAGTGATCACCCGGCAGGACTTCATCGATGCCATCGATCGGATCGTGGGAGGCCTTGAAAAACGCAACAAGATCATCTCTCCAGAAGAAAAAAAAGTGATCGCCTTCCATGAAGCCGGTCACGCGGCCGTGAGCTGGATGCTCGAATATGCCCATCCCCTGGTGAAAGTGACGATCGTGCCCCGCGGCAAATCACTCGGAGCAGCATGGTACCTGCCTGATGAACGCCAGATCACTACCTCAGAACAATTGTTCGATGAAATGACCGCCACCCTCGGCGGAAGAGCCTCCGAACAGGTCAACTTCGGGAAAGTATCCACCGGCGCCCTTAACGACCTGGAACGAATAACCAAACAGGCCTACAACATGATCGTCTACTTCGGCCTCAATGAGAAGATCGGCAACATATCCTACTACGACTCCACCGGACAACAGGAGTATTCATTCCATAAACCCTACAGCGAGAAAACTGCCGAACTCATCGACCAGGAAGTTAAAAAATTGGTGGAGAAAGCATACCAGCGGGCAGTGACCATCATTGAAAAGAACAAGGAGAAAGTGGAAAAACTGGCAAATTTCCTGCTCGAAAAAGAGGTGATCTTCTCAGAGGACCTTGAGAAAATATTCGGCAAGCGCCTGTGGCCAACCCATGCCGAGAGCCTGCAACCGCTGCCGCTGCCTTCCTCCGACAATGCCCCGTCAACCGACGAGCAACATACCTGAAACAAATAGCTCCGGGGAATGGAAGAAAGCACTGCCAAGGAAAAGGTCCTGAAACGGATTCGTAACGCGTTGATATCCACAACGGAAATGCCTTTCCCCGCAGTGGATGCCGAATGGACACTCTATCCTCCGACCAGAGAGTCACCGGATGTTGTGTTCGCCCAGGAATTCACACGGATCGGTGGAATGTATGTCTACTGCGAGAACGAGAAAGAACTGGTTTCCAGTCTCTCGGTCATCCTGGAAGATTTCCCCGAAAAAGAACTGTTCTGCCAGGAAAAAAACATCGGCGAGTATCTGGTAAAAGCAGGTATTCCGTTTTGCTCCAGCCAGGAAGACCTGCCCGGCAGCAAAATCGGCATTACGGGATGCGAAGCCATGGTCGCCCGCCTGGGAAGCATCCTCGTTTCATCGGCACAGACCGGCGGAAGGCGAATCAGTATCTACCCTGAATCCCATATCGTCATCGGCTTCTCGTCACAGCTGGTGCCCGACCTTCAGCAAGCCATGGCATACATCAGGCGAAAATATGAGCCCGATTACCCTTCTCTGCTGTCATTTATAACCGGTCCAAGCCGCACAGCCGATATTGAAAAAACCCTGGTCATGGGCGCCCACGGTCCCAGAAACCTCTACCTGTTCTTTGTGGATCACACCGGATCGTGATCTGTATGAGATTTTATGGTATCTTTACCGGCGCCAGCCGGTCACAGCACGAAAATATAACCGTTTTTCAATTATGGAGAACTGGACATTGGTTTATAGTTCGGGTCAACTCTACAGTGCAGAACTGATGAAGCAGCTCCTGGCTGAAAATGATATTCAAGCGATCATCGTGAATAAAAAGGATTCATCATACCTTTTCGGGGATGTTGAACTCTATGTTGGTTATGAAGATGCTTTTCGGGCACGACAGATCATCGGCAGGCATGAAAGTGAATAATTTTACGCAAAGAACCATCACCGGAATCGTTTTCGTGATCATCATGGTAGCCTCCATCTTGATCCATCCCTTTATATTCGGTGCCTTATTCCTTGCCGTGACGATCCTGGGCATGATCGAGTTCTACCGCCTGGTGAAGGCTGGGGATGTCAAACCCGATCTGTTTGCGGGCCTTGCATGCGGAATCCTTCTTTATGGGCTCGTTTTCATGAATGCGACCGGATTCCTGGACAACCGTTGGCTTTATACGCTGTTGGCAGTCGTTCCTTTGATAGCCATAAAAGAGCTGTTTGCCGGCTCCTCCCAACCATTTTCCAACATGGCATTCACACTGATGGGTGTCGTTTATATTGCCCTGCCTTTTTCCCTGTTAAACTGTTATTACGCTCCCGGGCAATTCTCCCATGAGCCGGATTATGCTTTTCTGCTTGGATTTTTCATTATCCTGTGGCTTAACGATACAGGCGCCTATCTCCTTGGTAAGGCCATGGGCAGGCATTTGCTCTTTCCAAGGATATCACCGAAAAAGACCTGGGAAGGTATAGCAGGAGGGTTGCTGGCGGGAATCTTGGCAGCCTGGGGCTTGTCGCACCTTTTTCCGCAGCTGCCTCTTGCCGGCTGGATCGTGATGGCCATGCTGATCATCCTCTTCGGTACGCTGGGCGATTTAGTCGAATCCATGATGAAACGCAGCGTGCAGGTCAAGGACTCGGGCAGCCTCCTACCCGGGCACGGAGGCATCCTCGACCGTTTTGACGGCGTGTTGCTTGCCTCCCCGGTGGTTTTTATTTACCTTTACACGCTCCTTAACCACTAAGTAATGAAAATTCACAGGGAGGGGATCCGCATCATTTTGCAATTAACGGCCGCTGTCCTGTTGATCTTCCTGCTTGTCAATATTTTTTTCCCGCATCAGACGGTATTTCATCTGTTGCTTTACATAACCGGCCTCCTGTTCATCGCCTCGGTATGCTATTTTTTCCGTAAACCCGCCCGTAAGGGAAGCGAAGATCCCGGGACCGTGTTGAGTGCCGCTGACGGCAAGGTGGTAAATATTACTCAAGTAATTGAAGATGAATACTTTAAGGATCACCGACTGATAATCTCTGTGTTTATGTCGATACTTGACATCCATGTGAACCTGTTCCCTGTCAAAGGGACAGTCATTTATGCACAGTACCATCCCGGCAGATTTTTCCTGGCCTATCATCCCAAATCGTCCCTGCTCAACGAGCATCATTCCATTGTGGTCCAAACCCTTTCCGGTCACCAGATCCTGCTCAGACAGATCGCCGGAGGTCTTGCCCGCAGGATCGTATCCCCTGTGAAACCAGGGACTCAGGTTGAAAAAGGACAGGAGATCGGGATCATCAAGTTCGGTTCAAGGCTGGATATGTTTCTCCCTCTGGACTGTACGGTGAACGTTCAGGTTGGCCAGCATGTACGGTGCGGCGAGACTGTCGTTGCAATCCTTCCCCACGAGTCACAGGATGGAGCAGAGACCGGGAAATGAGTCCACTTCAAAGGTAACGGGTTCGCTGTGGATGACCTTCCCGTAATTCACAAACACCTGGTCAATGCCCGCTTCCCTGGCACCCTGAATATCCACAACCAGATCGTCGCCGATCATCAAACTTTCCTCCTTTTGCGCTCCTGTCCGATGCAGCGCATGATGGAAGATCGCGGGATCGGGTTTCTTGCACCCGGCTTCCTCGGAGGTGATCACATCATCAAAATAGGGTCTCAGATTATTGATGTTCAGTTTTTTATGTTGTACCTCCTCAAACCCGTTCGTGATGATGTAAAGCCTGTATTTCTTTTTTAGGTAGGTAAGCGTCGTTTCCACACCTGGAAACAGCGTATTCTTCAAAGGGCTTTCCGTAACGTAATAGGAGGCGATCGCCACGGCCAGACCCCCGTCATTGATCCCGAATTCCTGTAACGCCAGGTCAAACCGGCTGACATTCAGTACCTCCTTTAAGATTCCTCCGTTACGGTACAACTCCCATAGCCTCAGATTGATGTGTGTGTACCGTTCGATCAGCAGGTCAAGGTCAAGGATCCCCTTCTCCGCCAGGTGAAAGTGTTCATGGATCTCTTCAAATGTCATCCGCGAACTGGCATCAAAGTCATAGATCGTCTTGTCGAGATCGAAAAATAAATGGCGGTACGTTGGCATATAATCAAAAGGCAAAAGGCAAAAATCAAAAAGCAAAAATCATCAATTAAAACAAATCTTTGAAAAATTTTTCACGGTCTATTGCATTTATATAAATAATGTAGTATTATTGCAGTATCATTTTAATATCATAATAATATTAACATCAATGGTAACGAAAATGGAAAAGGAAAAACTGTATTCGCCGATGTCGGGCTATGTCGGATTGCTGATGTCGCTGATATTGATAGGGGTACCTATAGCCCTGCTGATTGTCCATCAAATGATGTGGATGATCGCCGTACTGGTCGTCGGAGTGTTTTGTCTGATCGGACTGATGGTTGTTAATCCGAATGAATCATCCGTGCTGGTGCTGTTCGGGAAGTATGTGGGGACCGTGAAGAAGAATGGCTTCTTCTGGGTGAATCCGTTCTTTGCCAGGAAAAAGATCTCTCTGAGGGCAAGAAACCTGAACAGTGAACCGATCAAGGTGAACGACAAGATCGGGAATCCGATTATGATCGGGATCGTGCTGGTCTGGAAGGTGGAGAACACGTACAAAGCGGCTTTTGCCGTAGATGATTATTCTCATTTTGTGGATGTGCAGAGCGAGGCGGCTATCCGCAAGCTGGCCGGGCATTATCCGTACGACAATTTTGATGATGAACAGGCCGACGTCACCCTACGCTCAGGAGGGGAGGATGTGAATTCCGCGTTGGAGAAAGAGCTGCAGGAGCGGTTAGACCTGGCAGGCATCCTTGTACATGAAGCCAGGATCAGTTACCTGGCCTACGCATCCGAGATCGCCGGAGCCATGCTCAGGCGCCAGCAGGCGACCGCTATCGTGGCCGCACGGCAGAAGATCGTGGAAGGAGCCGTCAGTATGGTGGAAATGGCCCTTTCCCAGTTGGCCAGAAAGGAGATCATCTCCCTGGACCAGGATCAGAAGGCCACGATGGTCAGCAACCTGATGGTGGTGCTTTGTTCCGACAAGGATGCCACGCCTGTGTTGAACACCGGGACGCTCCACCAATAGAACTGTTATGGCTGAAAAGAAGTCCTTTGTGCTGAGACTGAAGCCGGAAGTACTCAAAGCAGTCGAAAAGTGGGCTGGTGACGAGTTCCGCAGCACCAATGGCCAGCTGGAGTTCATCATCAGCAATGCTCTTAAAAAGGCGCGACGGTACCCCAGGGATACCTTGAAAAAAGAACAACCATTACAGAATAATCGAAGTTGAATTTGAAGGTTGAGTTGAAGTTGATCTGGGAACGAAACTCAGAAATGGATTATTACTTCCGCCTTCAGCTCCAATTTCGCATTCAACTTCCACTTGCACTTCAACTTCGATTGTTCTGTAATGGTTATTCAAAATCCTTCCCCTGAAACGATTCCCTTTCCTCCATCCGCCGTTCGATTCTCCGAAGCACCTCATCGTAGCGGATCTTTCCCCAATCAGGCGCTACCAGGAAACGTGGCGGAGCCTCGCTGGCAAACCGTTCGATCATGATCGCAGGCGATAGTCTTTCCGTGAAATCAATGACAAAATCAATATACTCTTCCAGGTCGAACAGGTGGAAGCCGGCGGGATACTGTTCATAATCCCTTACCATCGCCGTGTTCCGGAAGATCTGCAACTGGTGGAATTTGATCATTTGAAGAGGCAGTTGTGAGAGAATGGCTGCCTCTCCGAGCATCTGCTCCCTGGTCTCACCCGGTAGTCCGAAGATCAGGTGACCTCCGGCCGGTATTCCCAGCGCTGCGGTTCTCCGGATGGTTTCCACGGTCTGTTCAAAAGTGTGTCCGCGGTTGATCCGCTGAAGCGTTTCGTTGTAGCAGGATTCTATACCGTACTCCACCATGACATAGTGGCGTTTTGCTATTTCCCTGAGTAAAGCAAGCTTGTCATCATCCACGCAGTCGGGCCGGGTTCCGGCAACAATTCCAACAATACCGGGGAATGACAGTGCTTCGCTGTATACTTGCTCCAACTTACCAATAGATGCATACGTATTGGAGAAAGGCTGAAAATACGCAAGGTAATGGCTGGCCCTCCGGTACCGGCTGGCGTGAAATGCAATTCCTTCGCTTAACTGCTGTGCGATGGACTTTTCCGGTCTGCAATAGGAAGGATTGAACGCATCGTTGTCGCAATAGGTACAACCGCCGGTACCGAGGGTGCCATCCCGGTTGGGGCACGTGAAGCCTGCATCTACAGCAACTTTTTGAATGCGCTCACCGAAATAGCTGCGAAGATGATCGGTAAAGGAATTGAATCGTCTGTTATGATCCCGGGGGTACACTTCACAACGGCGGTTATGCCATCAGGATTGTGTTGCCCTGAGAAGCCTTTTCATGACTGCAAAAATGAAGACAGCCGACAGGATGCAGCAGATTACAAGCACGAGCCAGAGTGACCATAGAGGTATGCGGCTCCAGAGAGCACCTATGACACTAAGCAGGTAATTGCCCAGTGCCGTTGCAGCAAACCATCCTCCCTGCATCAGGCCTTTGTACTGAGGAGGAGCCACACGGGACACGAAGGATATACCCATGGGGCTGAGGAACAGCTCAGCGACGGTGAGGGTAAAATAGGTGCTGATAAGCCAATAAGGTGATACCAGATGCTCCACAGGAGCAACCTGCCCGGCGAGCTCCTTAGGACTGTATCCAATTAGGCTCAGTGATCCGAAAACCATGATGATAAAACCTACAGCGGTGATAAGCATGCCAATCCCGATTTTTTTTGGAGCGGGAGGCTCAATACCTTTCCGGTTCATGTATCCAAAAATGCCAACAATGATAGGAGTCAGTGCAACGATGAAAAATGGATTGAAATGCTGGAACTTCTGGGGTGTGAAAGGATTGACTTCACCGTAACTGCGATAGCGTAGATAGGCCAGCACAGCAAATCCGACAAAGGCAACACCTCCCAGTAGCCGGTCCCTTGTTATGCTCTTCTTTCGGAGCATGAAATAAAGCCCTATGACCGACAGAAAGATAGGAAGCAACCCAAACAGATCGAACCAAAAATTCATTCCCTTCCCGACGCTGGGTTGTGTGTAATCTCTGGCAAAGAAAGTCAGTGTCAGACCATTCTGATGGAATGACATCCAGAAAAAGATGACAACAAAGAACACCAGCCCCAGTGCTATGAGTCTTTCCCTTGTTTGTTTCGGGGTGAGCTTGATAACCTGGTCCTTCATATCCGCACGGGCAGCCTTTTGTTTTTCTGAGAAGTCAGCCTGCCTGTAATATTTTCTGAATCCCCAGAATATCAGCATGGAAATAATAAGGCTGACACAGGCTACACCGAATCCAAAATGATAGGATTTACTTAGCGCATTGATATAATTCTCTGAAAAGAGGCGCAATGTATCAAGGGTAGTAGATGAATCCTGTGCCTGGGCAATCGTCAGGAAGTGGTTTATATCCAGCTCCTGTCCTTTTAGAAAGGAATTGGCAAGCGCCGGAATACGAGCATCATAGAAAAAGTTGGACTTATGCAGAATCCAGTTGCTTACCTTTTCAGCGGCTGTCGGGGCAAACATAGCACCGATATTGATCCCCATATAGAAGATGTTAAAGGCAATGTCGCGCTTTGAACTATACTTGGGATCATCATACAGGTTACCCACCAGCGCCTGTAGATTTCCCTTGAAAAGACCGGTTCCGAGAGCGATCACTCCAAGCGCCAAAAATACGGCCCCCTGGCCTGTTCCCATGGTCGTAGGCATCGCCAGCAGAAAATAGCCGAGGAACATGACCACCAGCCCGATGCTGATGGTTTTTCCATATCCCAGTACTTTATCGGCGATGATCCCACCCAGTAAGGGGAGAAAATAGACGAAAAACATGAAGGCACCATAAATCTGACTTGCCTTTCCGGCCGGAAATCCATATTTGGCTTGCAGAAATAGAATAAATATGGCAACCATAGTGTAAAAGCCAAATCGCTCGCCCATATTGGCAAAAAAGGCGACAAACAACCCGCGGGGATGATCTTTCAGCATATTAATAGATTTTGTTTGTGAAAAAAAAGAATTTGAACTTTATCGTCGCAAAAATAACAAAAATAGCGGTTTGCAAATCTGTATAATAATTCCTCCTCCTCTGTAATATTTCCCTCTCTTATCCGTCTTATAATCGTATGACCCCGCAACAATTCAACGAAACGATTCTACCACTGAAAGACAAGATCTTCCGTTTTGCCTGCAGGATGGTGGAAGATACCGAGGAAGCGCAGGACCTTGTTCAGGAAGTCTTTCTACGCTTGTGGGACAGGAAAGAGGACATGATGCAATATCGAAGCGTTGAGGCTTTTACCCTGACTATGACGCGGAACCTCTGCATCGACTGGTTGCGCGCCAACGGCAGGCTGCGACAGGCTGATGCATCGGAAATGGACCTGGCGGATCCGGTCACCCCGTATGATATCACCGAAATGCGGGATACGGTGACACGCATCAACCAACTGATCAATCGCCTGCCGGAGCAACAGAAGGTGATCGTTCACCTGCGCGATGTTGAAGGTTATGATTTCGATGAAATAGCTTCCATCCTGGGACTTAACCTGAATGTGATCAGGGTGAACCTGTCAAGAGCACGAAAAAAAATTAAGGAACAACTTGTAAAAGTCCACCAATATGACCTACAACGAAATTGATCAGCTGCTGAAAAGCTACCTGGAAGGTGAAACCTCCCTGGAAGAAGAAAAGATCCTCAGGGATTTTTTCGCCCGCGGCGATCTGCCCGCCAGATACAAACCCTACGCGGAGATGTTTGAGGGCTTTAGGGAAATAGCTTCCGCCCAAATGAGTGATCCCCACTTTGATAAAAAATGGTCGCGAAAAGTAAAACAACAAACCGGTTATGGGAAACGGCTATCTGTTTTCACTCACTGGTATACCGTCGCCGGAATCGCTGCAACACTACTTCTGACAGTTGTGCTTTTTGTCCCGGTCAAAAAACTGCCTGTCATTAAACAGTTTTCGCACCGGATCGAGGACACCTTCGATAATCCGCGCCAGGCATATGCCGAAACCGTCAAAGCACTGCTGATGGTGTCCGATAAATTCAACGCAGGCACAAATCAGATGGAAGACCTTACAAAACTTGATAAAGGCCTCGAAAAGACCGGCAAAATGCTAACCTTCAACAAGGGATTGGATGAGGCCAGCAAGCTCTCAAAATTCAATGAAAATCAACTGAAAGAAACTAACTTATAACAAATTGATCCATGAAAACACTGGTATTTAAAACATTATTGATTGCAATGTTCTGCGTTCCGGTTCTCGTATCTGCCCAGAACAACCCCATGGATAAGCTTTTCCAGAAATACGCAGGAAAAGATTGCTTCACTTCAGTCTCCATTTCCAAAGATATGTTCCAGCTCTTCGCAGGGATCAATACAGAGGAGGCTGACGAGGATTTCAAGGAATTGCAGAATGTGATCACACAGCTCGATGGCTTGAAAATCTTAACATATTCACAATCAGATGATTGTAAAGGAATTGATTTTTATAAGGAACTGATGGCCGTTTACCCGATGCAAAAATATACGGAACTGATGGCCGTTCAGGAGAAGGATGAAATGGTCAACTTCTATATTTTGAAAGACGGGAACAAGATCCCCGAGCTGCTGATGATCGCCAGGGAACCGGGCGAAACCGTGGTCCTCAGCCTGACGGGCAACATCGACCTGAATTACATCTCCAAGCTTGGAAAGTCCATGAAAATTGATGGACTGGACAATCTGGAGAAAATCGAGGAAGAGAAATGACCGGTCATTAAAACCGATACCTAACCTGTACCTTTAACTCGCTTTTATGTGGTGCAAGGATCTCATCCGGTCCTGAACCAATGGTGGGCTGATCCGTAAAGCGGGTTCTCGAATAGCGGATCCAGACATCGAGCCATTTTGCTGCGATGCACCGGGCCATGGCATAGAACCGGATGCCTTTTGAATAGTAAGCCGGGGCAGAAAAGGCATACAAAACGTCCCTCTCATAAGCATAGATCCGGTCTGAATAGCTCCGTGTATCAAACAGTGCGTACCGCAGGTTCAGTTCCATGGGCCAACTGTTAGTTTTATACTGAATATCGGCTGAGAAAAGATACCCCGGATGGCCGTACACTCTATCTGTTTGCGATACAGTGACATACAGCTGGCCTTTCAGTGTCACTGCAGGACTGGCCTGGCAGTTCAGCTGTGCGCTGGCCAGGAAGGAGGATATTTCTGACGAGGATTTGATCACATCTTCAGGAAGGGTCCTGTTCTGTATCCCTTTTTTATAATGGAAACGCACAAGCAGCTGCGTATGGACGGCTGGCTTATAGGAGGATAACAGGTAGAATTCTGAGCCTGCACCGGGTTTGTCCAACCGGTATGAAATCCATGGGAACCAGAAGATACTGGCACCTGCCGTCGTGGTCAGATTTTTTGAGAGCATCGCCTCCAACGACCAGGAGAATCCTTTTTCATTGTTGTTGGGCTGATGGTGTCCGACAGCACAGGAATACGGGTGATAAAATCCGGGGGGGTAGTACCGGAAAACGAGGGTATGCTTGAACCGCGCGTTGGCATACCAAAGCATGCCGGCAATCATCCCCGCACCTTTACCCACCCGGTAGCTTGCCTCTCCAAATACCACAACCTCGGGAAGAAGAATCCGGAAATCAGTACCCAGGACCGTCATGGTTCCTCCCGGATCCATAAAACGCTTGTATGGCTTGTCCTGTGCGGCGATGGCCGGCCGGAAGCTGCTTTGAAAGCAGGTGATCCCTGCCTGTAAAAAATGATTCCTGAAGGTTGCATGTCCTCCGTATGCAAGGCTTTGGACCCTGTTCCTACGGGCTATCTCATCCAGTGTGCGGTGGTATCCTGTGGTGATCCAGCTCAGGACCTCCCCGGTCGAATCATCGGGATCTAACCGGGCATCCATTTTTTTCCCGGAGAAGAAAATGGTCCAGCTGAGCTTCTTTATCCGGAAGTCGGCTGCTATCCCACGGAATCCTCCTGATTCGCCTGAAGATGTGTTGGGCCTGACCGGACTGGTGAATTTGTACGGCTGATAGAGTCCCCGCGACGAATTCATGAGCGTCGAGGAACTGATGGTCAGACCCTGGCCGAATCCAAGGTGGTAATCGCCGATGATCAGCGTTTTGAGGACCTTATTGAAATTTATTGCCAGGAACGCCTTGTAGTGATCAAATCCATGCTTTTGGGTACCCTTGAACAGCTGTTCGCCTGCATCCTTTTCAGCAAGCATTCCCAGACTTATCCTGCCTGCCGCTCTGGCCTGAAACCGGATCAGGACCTTCGATGGGTCCCCCAGGTACTGATCACGGATGGCGGTGTCGCCGGAAGACACCAGGTATCCCTCCTGCGATTCGAAGACACGGCCGTACCTTACAAGAAGGGTTCCGTGTGTTTGCCGGAGGAGAGCGACCGGATGGAGAGGGATTCTTTCTTTTATTGGCTGAAGGGTGATCAGTGGCAGGATCCGTTGGATCGTTGCGGTGTCGAAGCCCTGAATGGCCCTGAGCTCGTAGACGGTAAGCAGGGGACTAAAATCCCGGATATAGTCCCTCAGGTGCAGGATCTGGGATGGAGACAGCCGGATCTTTTCAGCCATCAGGAACGGATCCGCGTTGTTCAGATCGATCCGTAGGGGAACAGGAAACCTGCTATCAGAGCCAATATCCGCGGCGTCGAACTCCTCTTCATAAATTCCGGAAAGTTCTTCCACCAGATACTCCGCTTCCGGGGGCAACTCACCGGTCAACGAGTCCGCTACCTGGGACCATGCCATCATGGATGTCAGGATGAGCCACATCAATAACATGTTGTTCTTCAACATAATAACCAGCAGATTGTTACTTTGCGACATAATGGAGCGAAACCTGGGGGAACCACCCCAGATGCTGGTGCATGGATGCAGCGATGTCGATAACGAGCCGGTGCCATTGAATCCCGGATCCAAATGTCAGTTGGACCGGATGTGACATGATCCCCGATCGGACACAGGCAAGGTGCGAAAGCCTGTATTCGAACCCTGCCATGAACCTCGGCTCGCCGATGAGTGCTTTCTCTGCCTGTAAGACCAGAATGACCCGGTCGGAAAGATTCATGCTTGTGCCCAATTGCAGGAGGCCATCCCTGGAGGTGAATCCGTTTTTTTCGCCGGCAACGAACGTCAGCGGGTCGATGATATGCAAGGCCAGGAAAAGGTTACGGCTGATGGTTGCAATGATGCCTGCCTCAAAGCTCACCCGTTTCTGACGGTAGGCTTTTTCACGCAGCTGAGTGAACTCTCCAACCAGTTGTAAACCACAATGAACATTTTCCCCGAAGCTTCTGGCCAGAGTCAATCCCGCCCTGTTGGTACTGAAGGCTGAATACCCGAACCGTATGAACGACAGTCCTGCTACTCCCAGATGTTTGGCGGGCACAAGCACAAATCCTGCCTGGCAACCCAGTTCCTTCATCAGGAAACGGTTTTCTGCGTGAATGCCGATGGTCAGGGAGGTACATTGAACGATCCCTGCCTGGTTATTGATGATCCCCCACGGATCGAAAAGAGCTGCCGAAGCGTGGGCCATTGCCGCGGAACGACCCCCCGCGGGCTGAAATCCTGTGCCCGACACCATCTGGACAGCCAATAAAACGATTCCCGTCAAAACGGCCCATTGACCCCAACTTCTCATGTTCATGGTGACCTTTACCTGTTAATACGGTTCGATCAAAATTGTGACCCATGTTTGGAGAAAAAAGTTTTCTTTTTATACCTTTATCCACCCAAAGCCAGATGCGATGAATACTGAAAAAATATTGGAATTCCTTGGCGAACTAAAACAAAACAATACCAGGGAATGGTTTTCTGAGAACAAATCCCGTTTTGAGGTGGTTCGGTCGGATTTTGAGGCATTCATCAACCGGCTGATACCGGAAGTGTATAAATTCGATCCGGGGATCGGCCTGGTGTCGGCCCGCGACTGCATGTTTAGGATTTACAAGGACATCCGTTTCTCAAAGGACAAGTCCCCCTATAAGACTAATTTTGGTGCATTCATCGCCGAGAACGGGCGAAAAAGCGTGAAAGCAGGCTATTATGTCCATCTGGACTCTGAAGAATCATTCCTGGGCGGGGGCATGTACATGCCGTCACCTGATATCCTCAGGCGGGTGAGGCAGGAGATCTATTTCAATGCGGAGGCGCTGAACAGGATCCTTGAGGAGAAGGATTTCAGGGAGATCTATGGCGGCATTCATGATATGGAGGATAAGTTAAAGAATCCACCCAGGGATTATCCGGTGGATTTCAGATATATCGAGCTGCTCAAGCATAAGAGCTATTCCGTTTGGCACACCCTGTCGCCAGATGCGTTAAAAAGCGGAACCCTTCTGGAGGATATCGCATGTAAGTTCAGTGCGATGGCTCCGTTCAACGCTTATCTGAACCATATCTTTGACCTGTAGGGGATCTACGCGTCGATGTTCGCGTAGCGTGCATTTTTTTCGATGAACTCCCTTCGCGGAGGCACTTCGTCACCCATGAGCATGGAGAAGATACGGTCAGCTTCGGTGCCATTTTCAATGGTCACCTGACGGAGCGTCCGGTAGGCGGGATCCATGGTGGTTTGCCAGAGTTGTTCGGCATTCATTTCACCAAGGCCCTTATATCGCTGCACATGGATGCCTGAGTCTTTTCCGTTGGGTGAGAGCTCCAGGGTGATTCGTTCACGTTCTTCTTCCGTCCAGCAATACCTTTCCTCTTTGCCTTTTTTGATCAGGTAGAGTGGGGGAGTGGCAATGTAGACGTGACCGTTTTCGATGAGCTCTTTCATATACCGGAAGAAGAAGGTCAGGATGAGAGTGGCGATGTGGCTACCGTCGACATCGGCATCGGTCATGATGATGATTTTGTGATAGCGCAGCTTGTCCAGGTTCAGCGCTTTGCTATCCTCTTCCGTCCCAATGGAGATGCCCAGTGCTGTAAAGATGTTCTTGATCTCTTCGCTTTCGAAGATCTTGTGCTGCATGGCTTTTTCCACATTCAGGATCTTTCCCCTCAGGGGCAGGATGGCCTGGAACCTGCGGTCGCGGCCCTGTTTGGCGGTGCCCCCTGCCGAATCACCCTCTACCAGGTAGATCTCACACTGAACGGGATCCCGGTCGCTGCAATCGGCCAGTTTACCAGGCAGTCCGGACCCGGAGAGCACATTCTTGCGCTGTACCAGCTCACGGGCCTTCCGGGCCGCATGCCGCGCCGTTGCGGCCAGTATGACCTTATTGACAATGGTACGGGCTTCCTTTGGATTTTCTTCCAGGTAATAGCTGAGCAACTCACTCACCAGCTGATCCACGGCACCCATCACATCGGAATTACCCAGCTTGGTCTTGGTTTGACCTTCAAACTGGGGCTCCAGGACCTTGACTGAGATGATGGCCGTGAGTCCCTCACGGAAGTCGTCGCCGTTGATGTCGAATTTCAGTTTGGCAAGCATGCCAGATTTTTCTGCATAGGCCTTCAGGGTGCGCGTCAGCGCCCGGCGGAATCCCGCCAGGTGTGTGCCCCCCTCATGGGTGTTGATGTTGTTGACGTAGGAATGAATGTTCTCGGAAAAAGAAGTGTTGTAAAGCATGGCTATTTCCACCGGGATATCATTTTTCTCTCCTTCCATGTAGATGGGCTTATCCATCAGCTTCTCCCGGTTGGCATCCAGATACTGGATAAAGTCATTCAAACCGTTCTCCGAATAGAACGACTCACTGGTGACGCGGCCATTCTCGTCTTTTTCCCTGTGGTCGGTGATGGTGAGGGTGATCCCTTTGTTGAGGAAGGAGAGCTCCCGCAGCCGGGAAGCCATGATTTCATAACTGAATTCTTCCACGATGAAGATCGAATTGTCGGGTTTGAAGCTGACCTCCGTACCGGTTTTTTGTGTCTCTCCGACGATCTTTACCGGATAGGCCGGTTTTCCACAATGATATTCCTGCTGCCAGATCATTCCTTCTCTGCTCACTTTGACGCTGAGCCATGAGGAGAGCGCATTGACACAGGATACACCTACCCCGTGAAGGCCCCCGGAAACCTTGTACGATCCCTTGTCAAATTTTCCGCCGGCGTGCAACACGGTCATCACCACCTCCAGCGCAGAACGCTTTTCCTTCTCATGAATGCCTGTGGGGATGCCACGGCCATTGTCCGCGACCGTTATCATGTTGTTTTCATGAATGAACACATCGATCTTGTCGCAATAACCGGCAAGCGCTTCATCGATCGAATTGTCAATGACTTCGTTCACCAGATGGTGAAGCCCTCTTTCACTGACATCACCAATATACATGGCTGGCCTCTTCCTGACCGCTTCCAGCCCTTCCAGAACCTGAATATTATCGGCCGTATAGTTTTCGCTCGCTTGAAAATTTTTTTCTTCGTCAGTCATAATCAATTACTTAGACAATCAACGCTTCCTATGCAAAGGTAGGAAATTTTTCTGAATCCAGCATCCTGCCGATTCATCAAATTAGAGGTTTTTTTCAACAGGGATATGTGTACGAATCAGAGGTTAAAATATTCAGAATGCGTAGGTTACACCAATCAGGCCATTCAGTCGCTGACTGGCGTAACCATTCCAGCGGTAATAGGTCCGATTGGTCAGATTGTTCAATTGCAGAAAAGCGGACAGGTTTTTATTGTAACGGTACTCTACACCCAGGTTCAGATCGGCAAATCCTTCCAGCTTCTTAGTGGAAACTATATTGGTTTCCCAGGTTTTTGCCCAGGATTTGCCCCGGTAAATGAGGCTCGTATGAAAGATGAATTTATCCTGGAGGTTGTATTTCCCGTAGAAAACAAGGTCAAAGTCCGGCTTGTGCCAAGGCTCATATTCATGATCCAGTTTGTACTGATAATAGTTCGCGGCAAGGCTCAGACGTAATTTTCCGGCTTTCTGGAAGGCGATCTCGGTATTGCCGTGGATGATGGTTCCATCATCGTAGATGACCACAAACTGGTTGTTCAGGTCCTTGTTTCGCTGGGTAGATGTATCGTTGACAAAGAAGGCCAGGTCATCGTTGCCTGATCCTTCAATCCGTATCATCCAGTCAAAGAATCGTCCTATCCTGGTATTGATCCCTCCGTAAAGGTTATAGCGTTCGCTGGTGAATCTCATCTCCGGAGTGCTGATCATATAGGGATTCTCATCACTCAGGTCACGGAAGCTGTTCCTTTTCAGCGTTCCTTTCAATCCGATGTAAGCGCTCAGGGTGTTGGGAATGATGGCGACGGCCGCTTCAGCGAGCGGATAAAAATGAAGCCTGGAGGCGGAATCGACAGCTACCGATGCATTGAAGCCAACCTTGAAGCTGTATTCGTCCAGAGTTACACGCAGTACCGGCTCAAGCCCTGCCAACGCACTTGTCAGTGTTTCCAGGGTATCTTTATTCTCATAGACGTCCGCAAGGACCCTTATCGTAATGTTTTCTTCATCGGTTGCCCCGATGAGGTCAAGGTTTTTATCGAAATGGACATCCAGGTTGCCATGATGCTCTTTTGTCTTGTCCCGGTTAAAGAGGTAGTGATATCCCAATGCCACCCCTGAGTTCAGCTTGTTCCTGGCAGGGTTCCTTGTCAGGCTGGCCTGCATACCAACCAGGTTGTACGTCTGCTTCAGTTTATCCCCGGAAATGTCCCACGTCTCGGCAAGGGAGTCGTTGTAACCATAATAGTGGACCATCTTTCTGTCGTAGATCAGGTTGCCTGACAGCGTATGTTTTTTGAGAAATTTCTTTCCCCAGAGGTCGATGGCGTTGTTGCTCTGGCTGGAGGAGGGATGATCTTTCATTTCACCTGATGAAAGGTGCCGCAGGTGGGCTCCGAATGCAAATTCTTTGGATCTCAGACTGCCGGCAAAGAACTCAAGGTAAGGAGTACGGTAATTCCCGAACCCTCCCCGGATGAAGTTGCGGTAGAGCTTTTCGATGGGTTCTCCTGCGATGGAGGCCGGTTTGATGGGTTGAGGCTTGAAGCTGGTCGGGATCAGGTAGTCCAGTATAGAGTAGTTCATTTCAGGCTTCTCCAGATCCTGAGGCTCGATACGGGGATTCATACTTATCTTGAATGATTCGGCAATCGTAGGCTTATAGGGAGAGATGACCGTGATCTCTTCCGTATAGGGAAGTTGCTGCTGGGCGCTCACCGAAAGGGAAAGGCATAGGCATCCGATGGTCCATGCGCCAAGGCAGGGGATCATCGACCACACGTTCCGGGATCTGAATTTACTGCCTTTCATATTCCTGCAAGCTGGGTTATGAGTCATCCTTTTCGTTGATTTCTTCCTGTAGGAGCTGGTTTTGGGAGGCCTTCTCAGCCGTCAGGATCACGTTCAGTTTGCGTATGGCCTCCGAACGCAGGTCCTCTCCCGAGTAATTGTCGATGATGGACTGCAGCGTCTGTTTTGCCTGGAAGGTGTTGCCCATTCCCGCATAAATATCCGAAAGAAGGATAAATCCGCGTGCAACCCAGTAATCGAACGTATCATACCGGTTGATCAGTTCAAATGCCTTCTTCTCGGCATCCGGGTACGCTTTTTCGTCGTACGCCAGCCAGGCGATATGGTATTGCGATTCAGCAGCTCTTTCATCCTGCACCAGTTCACAGGTTCGTTGGAAGGCTTTCAGGGCCTTCTCCTTGTTTCCTGTGGCCAGGGATGATTTCGCAAGGATAAAATTGGCCTCAGCCTCCCTTTCCGGCTCGGTCAGATCGGAGGTGAGCACTCTTTCAGCAAGGACGGTCGCCCTGTCAACGTTTTCCAGTATGAAATGGCAGCGCATCTGACCTGTCAGGGAGGTTATATATGATGTTTTCGTGCTGGCGGCTTCCTCCAGGTGCTGGTAGGATTCCAGAGCTTCAGGGTAATTGCCCGCTTCAAAACGGATCGCAGCCACCCTGTCCAGGGCATTCTCGGTGAACTGTGACGAAGGTTTTTGCAGGACATACAGATAATTGTTCAGCGCTGATTCCTTTTGATTGCTTCTGAGCTCACACTCCGCCTGATAGAAGTGTGCCTGGATAAGAAAGGCTCCCTGGGGGAAGCTGGCTGTATATCCTTCGAATCCCTGGATCGCTCCCGGGCAGTCCCCTTTCCTGTACCTGTCCTCCGCCGTGAAATAACTGAGCGAATCCTGCGCTGAATGCGACATGTCCGCAAAAGGGAGCGTCTGGGCAAATACCAGGTATTCATTGACCCTGTTCAGATCCACATAGATGTTACGTATGATCTCCAGCGCCTCCCGGGATTCCTCTGATCCCGAGTAATCCGAAATGACCTTCTTCAGGGTGGTGATGGCAAGATCGTTACTGCCGTCATTATAATAGATCAGACCGGTCTTCAAAAGCGATTTCTTGATGTACTTGCCGGAAGGGAACTCCTGGGGGATCCTCCTGAAATGGTTCAGCGCCTCTTCATCCCGGTTCAGCAGGATGCAGGTAGTGCCCAGCTCATAGAGTACCTCTTCGGTATAGGTGGAACGCGGGAATTTTGACAGGTACGCTCCCAGCAGTTCGGCTTTGCGTGCAAAATCTCCCCTGCCGCCGTATGCCATCGCTTTTTGCAGTGTAGCATAATCACTTTCACTTCCTGATTCCTGTATGACTTTGTTGTAATGATCGATCGCCTCATCATATCTTTTATTCACCAGATAGGAATCCCCCAGTCTCAAATAAGCGTCATTCCTGTATTGCGCTTCTGAATGCCCGGATGAAATGAACTTGCGGAAATAGTCAATGCTCTGTCCGTACATCTTTTGATTGAAATAACAATAACCCAGGTTGTAGGAGGTCAGGGCATAGAGCGGTGTACGGCTGGCGTCAGGCAGAGAGAGGAATTTTCTGTAATGCTCTGCCGCAAAATCATAGGAGCCCAGCCGGTAAAACGATTCTCCAAGCCAATAATGATTTGCTGCTTGGATATTTTTATCCAGAGGGAATTCCAGTGATTTTTTGAACATTTCGGTTGCACCCCGGTAATCTCTTCCGTTGAAAAGTTCAATACCCCTGTAATGAGCGGCCTTCTGAAAGGCGGCTCGCGTCTGTTCATCCTTGATACGGATCTTTTCGATCGTTTCCATGGCCTCCTGATAGTTGTTTGTCGACAGGAAAAGATTAACAAGATACCGGTTGGCCTCATCCAGCCGTTTCGATTGGGGGTAATCGCTGATGTATTGTTTCAGGGATTTGATGGCTTCGCTGTAGGGATCAAAGGAGAGATCATAAGCGAGCATGGCGTAAATGAAAAGGGCATCCTCTTTTATTGCAGGATCGAAATCCATTTTACTGGCCGACTGGAATGCGTTTAAGGCAAATGGTTTCTGGCCGGTTTTGATATAGCAGTCGCCCAGGTGGTAAAACGCATTCTGTGCAAGCGAATCCTGTCCGCCCACCGATTTCTGGAATGCCTGGATGGCCTGATCATACTTTTGGCTTCTGTAAAAGGCGTAACCCAGCTGATACCAGTCCTGGGCGTTCATCCGTGAAGCGGAAGACCTGCTGTATCTTTCCAGCAGCGGTATGGACTCTTCGTAGCGACCTGTTTTGAAATAGGCATCCCCGATCATGCGGTACAGGTCGGCGTTCTTTTTATCGTCGGTTTTCCCGGTCAGCTGGTTCCCGATGCTGATCACTTCCTGGTAGTTCTGCAGCCTGTATTGTATATGCAGGATATAATAGGGGACGATATCCCTGAACGTCTCATCTTCCGTCAGCCGCTTAAATCCTGCGAGGGCTTTGTCGTCATCTCCCTTCAGGTAGGCGATATGGGCGTAATAGTAATTGGCCGGCCCCTGATACACCGATGGTGCATCCAGGATCTTCTGGAATGACTGCTCCGCCATGGGCAGGTTATCTCCTTTAAGGTAACAGTATCCTGTTTTGAAATAGTATTCACTTTTCTCCTCACCTGACAACTGCCGGATATCGGTCTTTTTAAATGCTTCCAGTGCAGGTCTGTATTCCTTGTTGCGGTAATGCAGCCGGGCAAGCTGGAACTGTGCCAGCTGCGCCATGGTGTTTTCCGGATATGTCCGGATGAAATCGACGTACAGCTCAGTTGCATTCTGGTGATGCAGTTCGTAAGCGCACAGGGCGTCGTAATAGGCAGCCTGAATACGCATCACCGAATGAGGATCGGTAATCCTGTGCGTGACCTGCCGGAATACTTCCTGGGCTGCTGTGTATTTCTCCTTGTTAAAGAGGTCCATGGCCAGGTTGAAGCTGGCCAGCGGATCGTCGTAACTGACTGTACGCTGTGCTGACGAGGGCCAGGAAACCAGTGTTGTCAGGCAGGATACGATAAGAAGGCTCAGGAAAGCTTTATATATAACAGAAACCTGCATTTACCGGCTAAAATTAGTATTAATCCAAACGAGGAAAATGGGTAAGGAAATTTACTTATGAACAGGAAATTTTTATCAATTACAATAAACGCAAACAGAGGGCTCTTAGTATAGGTCAGGTTCTTTGCAGAAAAAAAGACAGCCGTTCTGTAAGCCGGATTCTGTTCGTCCCTGCCTTGGCAGGGATCTCTCTATCATTGATCTGGGGCGGATATCACTATCCGTCTCTAGCAGCCTACCCATCCCGGTCCGCCGGCAAGCCGGCATCCGGGGCGAGCAACCCCGTGTCCTGGCCTGGGCCAGGTTGCACCGGGACCTATTTGGCCTTGCAACCCATAAGGTTTACCCCTCCCGCATGTCACCAAACGGGATCGTGAGCTCTTACCTCACGTTTTCACCCTTACCCTGAAACGGGTTCAGGGCGGTTATTTTCTGTGGCACTCTCTGTAAGAAACCGGTGTTGACCGGCCTCTTCCTACCCGTTAGGTAGTATGGCGCTCTGTGTTGTCCGGACTTTCCTCCCTGAAACAGGTTCAGAGCGATAGAACGAACGGCTGTCAATGGACGTATACGAAATATTTTTGCAAAGGTAACCATAATTCTTGTTAATATTGCCCGTCGAACATCGCTCTTGCCTCCGCTCCCATGCTGACCAACAGGAAGAACATCCTTTTTATCGTACTGGCAGGTTTTTTTGTGACCAATGCCGTGGTCGGGGAACTGATCGGGGGCAAGCTGATCCAGTTCGGCCCTTTCACCATGAGCATCGGGATCATCCCATGGCCGGTGGTGTTTCTCAGCACCGACCTGATCAACGAATATTTTGGAAAGAAAGGCGTCAGAATCCTGACGCTGCTGACCGTCTTCCTGATCCTGTATACCTTTTTGATCCTTTTTGGAGGGATGAACATCCCTGCAGCGGGGATCTCACCCGTACTTGATGAGCAGTTCAGGGTGGTCTTCGGGCAATCCATGTGGATCATTGCAGGAAGCATCACGGCTTTCCTTGCCTCCCAGTTGATCGATGTCGTTGTCTTCTGGTTCATTCGTCACCGCACCGGCAGAAAGATGATCTGGTTGCGTGCCACCGGCTCCACGGTGATCTCACAACTGATCGATTCGTTCATAGTGACAGGCATTGCCTTCTGGCTTACCGGAAAACTGGCCTTTGGCGAATACATCAATACCGCCTCCACCGGATACCTGGTCAAACTAATCATTGCCGTCTTGATCACCCCCCTGATCTATCTGGGTCATCATCTGATCCACCGTTACCTGGGTGAGGAACAGAGTGAGAAGATCATTGAGGAGACGGCGGAGGACAGTTAGCAGTCCGCAGTCGGCAAGAGGCAGTTGGCAGTTGGCAATAAGCAGTGATTTATTGTCAATTGCCGACTGCCGACTGCCATCTTATCGGTTTTCCGGTATATTTACCTCGATAGCGCCGGCACCATACTGTTCAAAGGGTGCTTCGTGAAAATCCAGCCCGCCGTACTCCTCCAGCACGTCCAGCAATGCATTCTTTAGGGTGCCATTGCCGATGCCATGGATGAAATACACACGGTAGTAATGGTGCTCCAGGGCACTCTCCAGGCAAGAAGAAAAGTACCGTGTCTGGATGGGAAGAATCTCATGGTTTTTCAGCCCGGAATAATCATCCACCAGGGATGAGATGTGAAGGTCCACTTCGGCGATTCGGGGTGCGATTCGGTGTTGGTCGATCAGCGTGTGCGGCCTGACCGGTTCAGCTTTTTTCTCATCATACTGAGGCAGGTCAAACTTTTCCTGTACCGTTGCTGCGGGAACATCGGATGAACCCTTCAGCTCATGAATACGATAGATAAAGGCTTTTTCCTGCAGCAGGCTGGAGCTCTGGTAATGAACATCCTTATAGAACTTCATCGGTTTGATCCTGAAGGTGCAGCTGACTGGCATCAGCACCCTGGTATCCTGGTCGCGGTGGAACAGGAGTTGAACGACTCCGTGGCACCATTTCTCGATCTCCTCGCGCTGGATCGTTGCCATCTGCAACCGTGTGCCTGAAGGGATGACATCATAGTCGATCCCGGAATAACCGGATTCATTTTTCAGGAAAAAGCTGACAAGAACCTCATAATCCGTTGAATTGATGATCTCCACATCGATAGGACCTGTCATCAGCCATTTCTGGTCCTCCGGAATGAAGGCCAGGTAGACACCGGGAGGATACTGGTTCCTGGAGGGGAACCGCACCAGAGGCGTGATCTTGTTCTCGAACGGGAGCACTGGCTCTTCAGCAGTCGTGGGCTTTTCCGAAGACTTTAGCTGGCTGTATTCATCCCGGATGTCATCCATCCGGATAAGTTCGCTGCTGCGGGTGGGGATCTCAAAACCATCCTCGATGGCTACATTTACCATAGAGCTGCTCAGGATCCTGCTGACGACACCTCCACCTTTTTCATTGAGGAACCGTACCCGGTCACCAACCTTGAACTTCATTCTTTGTTTTTTTGCAAAGGTAACTATTTCTCATGCTGTCCATGGGATCAGGCACGTTTCTTGTGCAAT
Organism: Bacteroidales bacterium; assembly: GCA_028716265.1. Lineage (GTDB taxonomy): Bacteria > Bacteroidota > Bacteroidia > Bacteroidales > JAGONC01 > JAGONC01. Next base: position 47,834 of record JAQUQD010000007.1, read on the forward strand.
AAGCGGTCATTTCCCTCGGCTAATTGCGTATTTTTGCCATAGTCCTTTCCAGCGGATCACTAAAAGATTATTACCATATGTACATGAAAAGACGTTTCTTATACAGGAATTTTTTCTGGAGGGGTTTTCATGCATGTATTTTCCTCCTGGCGATCTCCCTTCAGCTTTGGGGACAGGGTACTATCCGGGGGACTATCCTTGACAAGGAAAGCCGGGAGCCGGTCTCCGGGGCAACGGTGCATCTGTCTTCACCCGGAGGGTTATTTGTTTCCGACCCCCGGGGAAAATTTTCCCTCGATCTGCCGGAAGCAGGGACCTATGTAGTGGAAGTCCGGTTTCTTGGTTACATGGATTTCGTTGAGACGGTATCCCTGAAGGAAGGCCAGACGGTCGAGCTTGAGATCTTTCTGATCCGGGAATCAAGAAATATCGAGGGAATTGAAGTGAGGGGAGTGCCGGGAGATGGGCCAGTGGGGATGCAAGCTCCCTTCATCCGCTCAGAGATATCTCACAATCAGCTTGTTGAATCGTCTGCTTCGGATATCGGGACCTATATACGGTCGGTGCCCAATGTATCCGGGATCCGGAAAGGAGGATCCACGCTGGATCCTGTTGTGCGTGGATTCAAGTACAGCCAGCTAAACGTGCAGCTCAATGACGGACAGAAGATCGAGGGGGGATGCCCCAACCGGATGGATCCCACCCTGTCCCATGTCGAGATCGAGGACCTGGAGGGACTTGAAATTCTCAAGGGACCCTATTCCCTCCGCTACGGTCCGACCACCGGGGGGATCATCAATCTTCAGACGCCGGCACCGGTGTTCAATGATCATTTCCACGTCAGTGGAGGAGCGCTGCTGGGCTACTCAAGCAATCCCTCGGGGACAAAGGCTCATCTGGATATCAATGGTAGCAGCAGGAAATTTTATTTCGGGTTATCGGGTAACCTCAAACAGAACAAGAATTACCAGGATGGACGCGGCAACACGGTGAAGGCGGCAAGCCATAAATTCAATGTCAGGGGGCAGGCTGGCATGGCTCCCGGTAAGCATCACCTGATCCTTCTCACCTTCAACCACACCAATGGTAAGGATATCTCCTTTCCCGCCCTTCCCATGGATACGCGGAAAGATATCACCATGCTCATGTCGGCAGATTACAGCTGGGATACTCCCTCACCGAAGATTTCTCCGGTGGTGGTGAAGCTTTACCGGTCGGATGTGGATCATACGATGGATAATGTTGACCGAACCATCTCCGACACCATGCTTGCCGTGACCAGTGTCAGGGCCGTCAACAGCGGGGCCCGGGCAGAAACCGGCTTCACGTCGGGAAGATGGTCCGTGCGCACGGGACTTGATTATGAGCACATCACCAAGGATGGGGACCGTGTTAAAACAATGGTTTTACAGCCATCCACACCCACCTACACCGAACAGATCTGGAATAATGCCGTCATCGACAACCTTGGCGTTTTTGCTGAATTTCGCCGGCCCACCTCCCGTATCGATGGCATCCTGTCGGTCCGCGCCGATTACAATTATGCGAATTCAGACGACATCGCCTTTGAAAAAATGGGCAGTGTCATCTATTTCAGCGACGAGAACCAGTCGGATCATCTGAACCTGAGTGTATCGGCCGGCGCTGAGTTCCACCTGACCGACAGCCTCTCCCTGAGCCTTACCCTCGGCAGGGGAGTCCGAAGCCCGGATATGACCGAGCGGTTCATCACCCTTTTGCCGGTAGGTTATGATAATTACGATTACCTGGGAAATCCCCTGCTTGATCCCGAAGCCAACCACCAGCTAGACCTTACCTGCCGTTTCAGTAATCACAGGCTTGGAAACCTGGAGATCAACGGATTCTATTCGATGGTTGCGGATTACATTACCGGTCGGATCCTGCCGCCCTCGGAGCAGAAACCGGCCACCAATGGAGTGATCGGTGTCAAGAAGTTCGATAACGCGGATAAGGCATTTTTCAGGGGGTTTGAATTTGTCTACGGATCACCGTCAACCATCAAATGGTACATCCAGTGGCTCGGCGCCTACACCCGTGCGACAGTCGGTGAAGTGGTCAGGCATGTCGTTGACTCCGACGGGCAGGTGACCGGGACTGAGACCATTCATAACGATCCGCTGACGGAGATCCCTCCCTTTGAAACGACATTCACCGTGGGTTATAAGTTCATGAAGGAGAAGCTGATCCCAAAGGTAAAAGCCCGTTACGTTGCCCGCCAGGGATATGTATCAAAGGCCTTCTATGAGAAGCCCACTCCCGATTTTTTTGTAGGCAGTCTTTCGTGTTCTTATTTCCACAACGAGCATTTCACCCTTACGGCAGGGATCGACAATGTGTTCGACAATGCTTACTACGAGCATCTTAACCGGCGGGTCATCGGAAGTCCAGAGGATATCTATGAGCCGGGAATCAATGTTTATCTGAACCTGATCTTCCGGCTGTGAGCACGCGAATCATTCCATCGTTGGTTCTATTCCCAGGTTGTAGAACACAAAGGAAATAACGTCGGCTGCTTCTTCTATGATTTTTGCCGTCGGCTTTCCACCTCCGTGACCTGCACGTGTTTCAATACGGATGAGCACCGGATTTTCACCGCGGTGATGTTCCTGCAGGGTTGCAGCAAACTTGAACGAGTGGGCAGGCACCACACGGTCATCATGATCTGCAGTGGTGATCAGGGTTGCTGGGTAGGCGACACCGGGTTTGAGATTGTGCAGGGGGGAATACCCCAGCAGGTAGGCAAACATAGTGGAGTCATCCTCACTGGTGCCATAATCCACTGCCCAGAAATGCCCGATCGTAAATTTATGATACCTGAGCATATCCATCACTCCGACAGCGGGCAAAGCTACCCTGAAAAGGTCAGGACGCTGTGTCATGCATGCTCCCACCAGCAAACCACCATTGGATCCTCCTGAAATGGCTAGCCTGTCAGAGCTGGTGTATCCTTGTGCAATCAGGTATTCGGCTGCAGCAATGAAATCGTCAAACACATTCTGTTTGTTCTGCAGAGTGCCTGCCTTGTGCCATTCCTCACCGTATTCCCCGCCACCGCGAAGGCCGGGAACTGCGTAAACGAAACCGTTTTCCAGGTAGACCAAGCGGGTGATGCTGAAGCTCGGCGTCATGGGGATGCTGAAACCACCATACCCGTAAAGCAGCGCCGGATTGCTTCCGTCCATCTTCAGGTCTTTCCTGTGGACAATGAACATGGGTATTTTTGTGCCATCCTTGCTCTGATAGAATTCCTGCTTCACCATGTAATCGTCGGGATCAAAGTCAATCTCGGATGACTTGTAAACGGTGGATGTATTGGTTTCCACATCATATTTATAGATGGTAGTGGGGAACGTAAAGGATGTGAACAGGTAGAAAGCCGTATTGTCGTCCCTGGTCCCGGAAAACCCACCCAGGGTCCCGAGCCCTGGAAGCTGCAGCTCACCAAATACATTCCCGTTGTAATCATACATGCAGACTTGGCTGGCTGCATCTTTCATATACTGTGCGAAGATCTTTCCTCCGATGACGGCTGCACCCTCTAGCACTTCCTCCGCTTCAGGAATCAGATCGTGCCAGGTCACATCTGCGGTACCGTTGAGGACCACCTTGACCAGTTTCTTCCTGGGCGCCTTGGCATCCGTGATTATGAAGAACGCCTGGTCGAGATTATCCACCACGTAGTACTCATGATCGAATCCCTCGACCAACTGAATGAAGGGAGCATCCTCACGGCTCAGGTCCTTATAACTGAGCTCGTTGCCATACGTGGACTCAGATCCGTACAGGAGCAGGTACCGTTCATCATCTGTCGTACCGCAGGTGTAAGTTCTCAGCGGGAAAGCGGGATTATCATAGATCAGCTGATCTTGCGACTGGTCGGTTCCCACTTTGTGATAATAGACCTTATGGTTCTTGTTTTGTGCTGACAGCTCGGTTCCTTCCTCAGGTGCTTCGAACCGGCTGTAATAAAATCCGTCACCTTTCCAGGCGATACCGGAAAATTTTACCCAAAGAAGCTCATCCGTTAATTTTTCTCCGCCGGGAAGGTCCATAACATAGATCTTGTTCCAGTCGGAACCGGCTTCTGCAATCGAGTAGCTAGCATAACGGGCATCCTTCGACACGGCGAAACCTGCCAGGGCGATCGTCCCGTCGGGAGATAGCGTATTGGGATCCAGTAAAACGCTAGGCTCTCCGTCAAGACCTTCCTGGATGTATAGGACCGCCTGGTTCTGAAGTCCGTCATTTTTGAAAAAGAAATAGTAATTCCCTTTCCTGAACGGAACCCCATATTTCGGGTAGTTCCACAGGTTGGTGATCCGGGTCATGAGGGAATCCCTGAAAGGGATGTTCTTCAGGTAACCGAACGTCACTTCGTTCTGGGTAGCAACCCATGCCTCAGTCTCCCTGGAGGTGTCGTTTTCAAGCCAGCGGTAGGGATCAGCCACCTTCACTCCGAAATATTCATCCACAACATCAGTTTTTGCTATTGGTGGATAGTGGATCGTTTGCCTCTTTGTACAACCTATTGTCATTGTTAATAAAATAACAACTGAAATAAAGAATAGTTTTTTCATATCAATGAGTTATTAAAATACGACGTAAATTTAGCCAATCAATTTCATAACACCCAAAAATTTAACTATAAGATGCAAGAATGGATCAAATCAGTGACCCTGGTGATGCATAACTACGGGATCGATGGCTTTCAGGCCGATGAACTGTACATAGAAACGTATTCTCATGCAAAGACCATCTTCGACGAAAAAGGCAATGTACTGGAAGAAATAAATTTCACTAAGGATGGAGATGCCGAGTCGAGGTACGTCCACCGGTATGATGGTCAGGGAAGGGTGCTGGAAACGCTTTATTATTCCTCCGACGAGCTGACAGACCGTCGGACGTATGAGCGAATGGCTGACGGTACGGTCGTCAGGGAACTCAAGCATTACCTTGACGGTTCCTTTGACGCGATATCCTATTATTATGATGACCACGGACAACTCACTGAAAAGGTCACATCGGACGAAGAGGGTTATGTTGAATCCAAAACGGTTTTTGAATACTTGGAATCACGTCGGCTGTCAGAAAAGGAAATGGATGGAGAGGGCGCTGTGATCTCGGAAAAAAAATATACCTACGACGATAAAGGCAACCTGACTGAATTCGAAGAATGGAACAGCGATAACGATAGCCGCTTACGGACCGTTGAGGAATATGACGATCAGGGGTTGCACGTACTTACGTCAAGGTATATCAACGGAAAACTGAGGGAAAGGATCGGCTACACCCCGGATGAGCAGGGACGTGTAGCGCAGATGACGGAGGAGAATGAAAGGGGAGCCTCCACCTACTGGTTTGAATACGATCAGGCGGGGAACGTGCTGGTACAGGAAGAGACCGACCTGCAGGGAGAGGTGATCAGCAGGATGGAACGAACCTTTGATGAAGGGGGCAAGCTTCTGGAAAACAAGGTATTCATTGACGGAAGGGGAAGGCGGATGAGCCAGCATTACAGGATCGAGTATGTCTATGAATGGGAGGGAGATGCTCTCGCTTAGAGCGTACACACACCCCTGTCAGCTTTCCGCAGGATAATGAACGATTGCTTTTTTTTTCCACCTGCCGGTGAGGTAATAGCTGTACTGCATGACCACTCCAAGAAACCAGGCGATCGGCATACCCCACCAAATTCCGGTGATACCGAAATGCGCGCTTAACCAGTAGGAGGCCGGCACCCTGACCAGCCACAGCGTAAACAGGGTGATGAACATGGGGATGAGGGTGTCGCCTGATCCGCGCATGACTCCTCCGATGACGAACATGGTAGTAAAAAGAATATAGAATGAACTGACGATTACCAGGTAACCGGCGCCGATCCGGATCACATTCTCGTCATTGGTAAAAAGCCGGATCAGTTCATCCCTGAAAAGAATGGTGATGATGGTCATGCCGATGGAGATCAGGATGGTCGTGCGCAGTGTGTTGTGAAATCCGGCACGGACCCTGTCGGTCTTGTTGGCACCGAGATTTTGTCCGACAAACGTGGCCAGGGCCATGGCGAAGTTCATGGCCGGCATGGAAGCAAAGGAATCGATCCGCATTCCCACGCTGTACGCCGCGCTGGCATCGGTGCCGAAAGGATTCACGATCCAGTACATGGCCAGAAAGCTCAGGGCCACGAAAGCCTGCTGAAATCCTACAGGAAATCCGATGCGGAGGCCTTTGCGGAATATTTCCCAGTCGAAATACATTTTCCGGTAGGAAAGATTGATGAGTTCATGCCTTCGGTTGAGGTATACCACCGAGGTAAAGAACGCACCGGCCATCGAAATCACCGTAGCCCAGGCCGCTCCGGCAATGCCCCACTTAAAGACCAGGATGAACAACAGGTCAAGAAAGATGTTCATAATGGTGGAGCAGATCAGGAAGTATAGCGGGGTTTTTGAGTCGCCCAGACCACGGAGGATGGCCGTGGTTGTGTTGAATCCGAAAGAAAAAATGATTCCTGCAAAGTAAATGATCAGGTACAGCCGGGCCAGGGGTATTACCTCTTCAGGTAATTTGATGAGCCTGAAAATGGGTTCACTCATCAGGATCCCCAGGGCAGTGACGACTATGGCGGCAAAAAAGAAGAATATGTAGAACGTATCGATGGCCCTTTTGACATTGCGGATGTCCTTTGCACCAAAATACTGTGCAATGACAATGGTTCCGCCAGTGCCAATGCCAATGGTGAGGGAGATCAGCGTAAAGATGATGGGGAACGAGGAGCCTACTGCGGCCAGTGCCTCCTTACCAATATATTTTCCCACAATGATGCTGTCAGCGACATTGTACATCTGCTGGAAAACATTTCCGAGCAGCATGGGAATGGCAAAATTAAAGATGAGCCGGCCCTCTTTACCCGTGGTGAGATCTTTCATCTGAAGGCTGCATTCAGGAGCGAAGGTAAGTCAAATTTCGACTAGTACTCATACCCTCCGGTATCAATCTCTATCTCCTCGTTGTTGCCGTTGCGCAGCTTCTGCTTGTAATTGTTGATCTTGTAGCTGAGGGTCAGGTTGAAGACGGGTGCTTCCCTCGAAAACTTGTCGTAGGAGTAAAAACCTTCCCCTTCTGAAATCGATTCCCGTCTGGCGGTCTTCAGCAAATCCCTTCCGGAAAGGGTGGCTGACAGCTTACGCTTGAGAAAATCCTTACGTATGGCAAGACTGGTCATGAAGAACCCTTCCTGGTTCCCCTGTGCGGTGATGGTGGGCCCGCGGTAATTAGCGGTCAGCTGCAGGCGGATGTCAGCCGGCAGTTTGAATGTCGCATTCATACGGGTATTCCAGCTGACGGTCTCTTCGTCCTTTTCCTGTTCTTCGACGCTTCCCTGGAGCCTGTAATAAAATACGTTCAGACTGGCGTTGATCAGCAGCCAGTCCGTCAGCTCGAGGTTTGCCATCAGTTCCGTTCCCGTAGCATGGTCCCTGTCCATATTGACCGAGGTATGCTGTATGATGCCGCCGTCAAGCAGGGTCCTGATCCTGCTGATTTTGTTTTTCGTGATGCGGTAATATCCTTCCAGCGAGATGAACGATTTGTTGAAACGGTACTGATAGCTCAGGTCGTACGAGTCGATGAACTCAGGTTCTAGAGAGGGATTTCCGATCCTGACGTTGTATGGATCCATATAGGTGACGGTCGGTTCGAGATCCCATCCGCGGGGGCGATCTACCCGGCGGCTGTAGCTGGCCATGAGCTGGTGGTTTTCGGTCAGTTTTTTGGAAAGATGGATTGTCGGGAAAAGATCGAACCGGTCGATCAGGAAGGTGCTGTCGCTGCCGGAGGAGTAAATATCCCGGTAGTCGTATTCACCCCTGAGGCCCAGCTGGAAGCCGAAGCTTTTCAGCTCTCCCGTCCAGGTGCCGTACAGGGAGTGGATCTGTTCAGCGAAATCCATTTGCGTGCTGAAGCGATCATTGACGATCCACTGGTTCAGGTCGTAGTCATATTCACTGTAGATATAATCTTCCGGATCGTTTTCTATACGCAACTGGTATCCTGTTTCAAGGGTTGTTTTGTTCTTAAAAGGCTTGGTGTAATCCGCCCTTACCCTGATATTCTTGGAGCGGCCCGCCTCCGTGGTCATGATACCACTGGGGAACAGGTCATCGATGATATAACTTGAATCGCTGTCATATTCAAATTGTTCTTCCCAGTCGTCTCCGTTGCGGGAAGAGTACATGACCATCGCCTCCAGTTTATGTCCCTCTTCCTTGAAAAGCTGATACAGGTTCAGGGTGGTTTCGTAATAATCACCCTCTCGCCGGCTGTCGTTGACCGAGACACTGTAAACATCTTCCAGAAAAGGATCTGAATAGATGTGCTGATGTGTCTGTCCTCCGCGGCCAAATCCGTAATTTCCGAGCCTGCCCGAAAGTGTCAGGGTGGTGGTCTTATTCATGAAGAAATCTATGCCTCCCTTGATCCCCCAGCCGTTCCTCTTCATCTTGTCCTCCGCATCTGAAGTCCTGATGGTGAGTGTGTCTCCCTCCACGGATTCATTGAGCATCAAGCCCTGTCCCTTGTGCTGGTTGTTGTTGTAGTTGCCCCCCACGAAGAGATTGACTTTGCCGGTGCGGTAGTTGAGCAACATGTCGGCCGAGTATTTCTTCCCTGTGCCTGCAGAAGCATTGATGATCCCATTATACCCTGGTTCTGTTGCTTTTTCATGACCACGTTGATGATGCCGGCCAGACCGTCGGGATCATACCGAGCCGAGGGATTGGTGATGATCTCGAGCCGTTCCACGGCACTGGCAGGGATCTGCTGGAGGGCTTCCGTACCCTGGAGCACACTGGGCCTGCCGTCGATCAGGACGGTGAAGCTTTCGCTTCCCCGCAGTGTCACGTTGCCCTCTATGTCGACCTGAACGGAGGGAACGTTTTCAAGCGCTGTGACCACCGACGCCCCGTCGGCCATAATGTCCTGGCTGACATTCACCACTTTCTTGTCGATGCGGTATTCCACCCGCTGCTTGTCAGCAAGGATTTCTACTCCTTCTATGTTAGTGACGGCAGCCCTGAGGGCGATGTTCCCAAGGTCAACGGCATTTTCCTTCGGAGTGATCAGGATATCCGGTATGATCTTTTTATCATAACCGATAAAATTGACCACCAGATAGAATTTACCGTATGGAACTTCTGTCAGCCAGAATTTACCCTCAAGATTAGTCACGGTGCCTGTAACCATTGTGGAATCTTTTTCCCTGAAGAGGACCAGGTTGACAAATTCCATCGGAACCTTTTCGATCTCTTCCGTGACAGCACCTGCGATCGTACCCGTGTACGTCACCGGAGATCCATCCCCCATCCGGTACTCCTGCGCTGACAATCCCATCCAGCCCAGCATCACCCACAACAACACGGTCAGTTTCTTCATAAAGCCATGATTAAATAGATCTTCCCTTTCCAGACGATTTCAAATCCATTAGACACCAAAACCCGCAAAAAGTTTAACCATTATATGAACATTGAACAATGAACATTCAACATTGAACATTCAACAATCCCTCTCCTCTCTCCTCTTTCCTTTCATACACTACCCCTCTCTCCCTGAGTCCTTCCAGGATGTATTCCACGCACAGGGGATTCCTGCCGACATATTCGGGCGGGGAGATGCCTTTTTCTTTGTAGAGCCTGTGTGCGATCATCCTCACGGCCATTGTGGCCGTGTAGCCTGTCGTGCGGGCCATGGAATGCACTCCCGTGGCCTTGTTGTATTCATCGTAGAGCTCCCAGACGTACCGGAGCGGTGTGTGGTCCTTCGTCCCTTCGACGATAACGCGCATCACCGTGAGGTCTTCTTCCCCTTCCCGGAGCTTCCACCGTGGGAAAAGCAGACGGGTGGTAAGATCGATCGGCCTGATCTCTGTTCTGTTGATTTCCACGGGTTCCTGACTGAACAGGCCGGTATCCATGAAAAGCTTGATCTTATCAATATGTCCGGGATATCGCAAGGTTTTTTCGATCATGGAGGGTGCTTGGAGCGTACTCATCAGGGTCCGCAGGCCATCGCTGTTGAATGCCTCTAGTGTTCCGACTTGTTGAAAATCAATTAATTCTGGATCAGATAAGGCAGGTTTGATCACCATTTGTCCATGTTCAACGAACCTGGCCGGCCGTGTATATTCTTCGATGACGTCGACCGGGGAGAATACAGCCCTGTATTCCCAGGGCCACTGCCTTACCTTGGGCAATCCTCCCACATAGATGGTTATGCACGATGTTTCGTCCAGCAGGGAAGCTCCGTACCCTGCCAGCAGGTTGCTCATGCCGGGCGCCACTCCCATATCCGTAATGGCTATGACTCCCTTTTTCCTGGCCCGTTCGTCCAGGTCAAAGACATCCTCAGAAGAGAACGAAATGTCAACTACATTCCTGCCTGCCTCAATGACAGTCTTCAGGGTCTCGAAACCCATAAAACCCGGTACTGCACTCAGGACAATATCCTGGTCACTGATCAGTTTCTCAAGGGTACTGTGGTCCGACAGATCGGCATTGATACGGATCCCGTGGAAATCTTTCCCGAGCCGGTCCAGGTTCAACGCCTGGTAATCGGCAACAGATACTTTAAAATCTTTGTCCCCGGCAAGGTCCTTGGCCATCGGTCCACCCACCAGGCCGGCTCCTAATACAATAATTTTCATATAGTTATGTTATTCGAAGAGGTTCTTGGAGCCCGCAAAGATCGGAAAAATTCTGACACGTTCGGGATTTTAATATACCCAACCTGTGCACAAGGATGTGTCAAAATTCAATTTAACCACGGAGCGTATGGAGGATTCACGGAGAACACAGAGTTTAAATGACTAGTTATCAGCCCTCTGTGTTCTCTGTTCTTCTCCGTGATCTCCGTGGTTTCACTAAAAAAGTCCATTTTGACATACCCTCAACAGGGGAGAGTATTAGCTCCGGACCTTTTTTTTGAAATGCTGAATCTGGGTCAGGGCAACGCCTGATATAACGACCAGGATTCCGGCTATCTTCTGAGCATTGAAACTTTCCGCCAGAATAAAGTAAGAGAATGTGGCAGTAAAGATAGGGATGAGGTTGGTGAATACATTGGTCCTACTCACGCCGATCTTTTTTACACCGATGGTAAAAAGGACATAGGCTAGGGTGGAAGCGAAGACCGCCAGTTGGAGAAGGGCTGCGATCGCTTTCCAGTCCGGCCTGATGGACATAAATTCGCCCAGGTCCAGGATCAGGAACAGTGGCAGGAAATAGGCCATTCCGATAAGGTTCTGCCAGGCGATGATGGAAAAAGGGCTATAGTGTGCTGCCAGTTTTTTCAAGAAGGATGAGTAGACCACGGCGGAAACCACTGCGAAAAAAAGCAATCCAACGCCTGCAGGCGAAGCCGTGAAGGTCATGTCCCGGTTGATGAGCATGAGCGGGATGCCTGCAAAGGAAAGAAGGATCCCTGCAATGTTAAGCCATGTGATTCTTTCCCTGACGATGAAATAGGCTGCCACGGGGGTGAGGAGGGGGATGGTTGCGATCACCACGGCACTTATGGAAGGGCTGGTGTACTTCAATCCGAAATTTTCTCCGATGAAATACAAAAATGGGTTGAAAAATGCCGACAGCAGGAACAAGCCAACATCCTTTTTCCTGATCCGCTCCAGTTTTCTGAAAATCACAAGCCCTCCCATCAGGATGAGAGAGGCCAGGACGAGCCTCAGAAAGATCGTCGTAATCGGAGGATAGCAGGTAAATACGATGGAGGTCCAGATGAAGCTCATCCCCCAGAAGATCATGGAAAGCAGGATCCAGAGGTAGGTTAGGAAGGTTTTGTCGTTTTTCATCATCCAGCCGTACGGATTGGGAAGGCAAACTAACAATTTTTTCACGGGATTTTTTGTATTTTTCTGTAACATTTCCAAACCGTACCAGTCTTTACAAAAAAATACAGTCTTGGAGGTCATTTATAAAAATACTCACCAGGAACTTATTGAGCAGTGCAGGGAAGGTAATCAGCGGGCACAGCTTGAAATCTACAAAATGTATTATAAGGCGATGTATAACACCAGTTTAAGGATCCTGAACCGGCCGGCGGATGCGGAAGACATCATGCAGGATTCTTTCCTGGATGCCTTCCGGCACCTGCATGAGTATCGTGGAACTTCCAATTTCGGGGCATGGCTGAAACGGATTGTGGTCAACAATTCACTGGACGCACTGAAAAAGAATTCCGGGCTGACCTTTGTCGAAGAATATGACCATGAGATCCCACAGGAAGAATCCGCGGAGGAAGATATTTCTGCAAAGATCGATGAGATCCGGCACGCCACCGAAGAATTGCCCTCCGACCTGAGGGTGGTTCTGACCATGTATCTCTTCGAAGGATTTGATCATGAAGAAATTGCCGAAATACTCAATATTTCGAACAATACATCCCGTATACGGTACCACAGGGCAAAGAAAAAACTACTGGAGATCATAAAAGAATCCAGGATCAGGCAATTTATTATCTGATCCGCCATCATCACTGAATCATGGACAAACTCGAAAATCTGGTCCGTAACAAGCGACAGGAATTTGATCAGGCCGAGCCCCCGGATGGTCATTTCGAACGATTCCAGTATAAGCTTGCGGATGCCAGCCATCGCGGTAAAAGGGGTATCAATCTCAGGACCATCCTCCGGGTTGCAGCGGTCATCCTGATCATTGTCGCTGTATCCTTTTCCATCAACTATTTCAATTTACTGCCCGACGCGCTTGTAAAAGAAAGCGCAGCCAGCGAACTGCCATCTGAGTTGAAGGATGTGGAGGTCTACTATACATCCCTCACCGGTGAGAAGCTTCAGCAGATCGAGCATCTCTCCACATCCAAAGAGGAAACCGAAAGGATCAGAAAGCAGGCGATGCTCGAGGTTGATCAGCTGGAAAGCTCCACCCGGGAGCTGCAGCAGGAATACATAGCCAGCGGAAAGAATGAGCGCGTCCTGGATGCCATTGTCAACAATTACAGGATCATTAGCAGTCTGCTCGATCACATCATCAATGAATTATCTGAACAAAACAATGCGGAACGTACATCCGATCAACCATCCTAAAATTTAACTATCATGAATCCAAGAGACTTATTGCGTTTACCCTTCCTGCTGACCTCACTTTTTGTGATGATCCTGCTGAGTGCAGGCGCCAGCGGAGATAAGTTCACCCGGACGGTCAGGAAGGAATATACCGTTCGTAAGGATGCCAGCCTTTCGGTGGACAATAAATTCGGCAAGATTCACTGTGCCAACTGGGATAAGGACATGATTTCCCTGGAAGTGACCATTTCAGTGGATGCCTTCAGTGAACAAAAAGCGGCACGGATCTTTGACATGATCCAGGTGGATATCTATGGTTCAGCCTCGGAAGTGGGTGCCAAAACGGAGATCAGCGATGCATTCAAAGGAAACAACGATAACACCTCGATCAAGGTTGACTACATGATCCGTATCCCTGAGACGGTATCCCTTGAGTTGACCAACAAGTTTGGAGATATCTACATCGAAAAGGTAAGCGGGCCTGCCAGCATCGATCTGAGTTACGGAAACCTGGAAGCCGGCCGGCTGGGGAGCCAGGACAACGACCTGGATATTAAGTTCAGCAAGGCCTCCATTGACTCCATCACAAGTTTCTCTGCAGAACTGAAGTATTCTGAATTAACTGTTAACAACAGTAAAATGATGAATGCGGAGTCCAAGTTCTCCACTGTCCGAATGGAGAATGTTGCTTCGGTAGATATTGATTCTCAATATGATACATACAATATTGGAGATGTTCAGGTAGCGGAGATCCATTCGGAGTTTTCCACCGTGAAAGTAACCAAGCTGCTTAAGCGCATTCACGTCGATTCGGAATATGGCAACATCCAGGTGAAATACATTGCACCGGGATTTGACAGGGCAGAGCTGTACAATGAGTTTGGCGCCCTTGAGCTGGGTATCGATGAAGAAGCCAGTTACCAGCTGGATGCCACCATAAGGCTGGGCTCTCTGAGCTATCCAAAGGATAAAGCATCGTTAGTCAAAGAATCCGAAAATTATACAACCACCACCTACCGGGGTTCCGTCGGGGCAAATAAAAGTGCCGCATCACAGGTCTTCATCGACAGTTCCAATGCGGGAGTGACGATCAAGACGTGGTAGGGGGAATACGAAGGCACAGAGGCACAAAGTTTTATTGATAAAAAATAATTATGCAAAAGTTAGTGATTAATCAGAGAGTAATGACAGGAATCCTGATGACGGGGATCATCTTCCTGTCGGTAGCAAACGCAGGCTGGGCACAGGTATCCCAGGAAAGGGAGATTGGCAGCTTCAGGGCCATTGAGAACCGGAGCTCCGTTGACCTTTATATTTATCAGGGAACGACTCCGCGCGTGGTCGTTGAAGCGGATGAATCCGTTATCAGCAAGGTTGAAACCTGGGTGGATGGCGATGTCCTGATCGTTGACATGGACCGTTGCCCAATGTTGGTCAAGACGCTTAAAGCTCATATTACGGTGACGGATCTTGAGCGGTTGACCGTGAACGGATCCGGGGACGTCACAACGGAGATGACGATGGAGAATCTGCACTTCGACGTCAAGGTGAATGGATCCGGTGATGTTAACCTCAACGTGGATGTGGGCGAATTATCGCTGCGGATCAACGGTTCGGGAGATGCGGACATTGAAGGGAATGCACGAACAGCTTCCATCGTGGTGAGCGGCTCCGGCGATCTGGATTTCGAAGGAGGTACGATGGAGGCATGCTCGGTGAAGCTAACCGGATCTGGAGACATCGAACTGGAGGGTTCAACAGGCACTCTGGAGATCAAGCATATCAGCTCAGGGGATCTGGATGCCGGCAAACTTCTTGCAAGTTCATGTTCCATTGAAAAATTAGGATCGGGTGATACCAGTGTATGGGTGGACGGTGATCTCAGCATCGTCTCCAGCGGATCGGGCGATGTGTATTATAGGGGAAACGCAAAGATCAAGTCCATGTCGGTCACCGGTTCCGGTGAAGTCAGTAAGATCCGTTAACTAATCCTTTAAATTCCATTTTATGAAAAGAACAGCTTTTTTGCTATCAGCAGCCGTTTCCTTTATTTTTCTTACATCCACCAACTCAGCATGCCTTTATACGATGGAGGCCGTCGACGGGAACGGGAATGTGGTCAGGCAGGACAGGAATGTATCTCCCTTCCGTGCGATACAGGTCGGTGGTTCCTTTGAAGTGTCCCTGGTGCAGGGCGATAAAGAATCCGTGGTGGTTGAGGCGGATGAGAACCTGATGGAATATATAGTGACAGAAGTCAGAGGACATACACTCATAGCGGGAACCGAAAAGAACCTTAGGAATTATGACAGGTTAAGGCTTATTGTCACTTTCCGGGAGTTGGACCAGATCGACGCGGGCGGGGCAGTTAAAATATACGGTGATGATACGCTTACCTTTAAAGATCTGTCTCTCGAGGCCAGCGGGGCCACAGAAGTAATCCTTGACCTGGAAGCGTACTCCCTTTCACTGGGCTCAAGTGGAGCCAGCCACCTCAGACTGGCAGGACGCTGCCGTACCGCATCCCTTGAATCCTCAGGTGCCAGCAGCCTTAGGGCAGATGATCTGGAGACGGAAGAATTCATGCTGAACATCTCCGGGGCGGGCGAGGCCTCGGTCTTCGTGACAAAGACTCTGGATGTGAGTGTTTCGGGAGCTTCACACGTGAAGTACAAGGGAAATCCTCAGATGATCCGCCAAAAGACCTCAGGCGCCTCAAGCATTTCCAATTAGCAGGATAAATTCCTCCTCTGTAAGGATTTTTATTCCAAGGGTCTTGGCCAGTTCAAGCTTCCGGGGTCCCATATTCGCTCCTGCGATGATCATATCGGTTTTTGAACTC
>JAQUQD010000008.1 GCA_028716265.1 Bacteroidales bacterium
ACGATCCTCTTGATCAGCGGCTTCGCTTTGAGGCCCAGAAGGAACTGGCCAGACGGGGAGATGAAGAATACATGGTGCTCGATGAGGACTTTCTCCGCGCCCTTGAGTTCGGCATGCCGCCCACGGCTGGTCTGGGCATCGGCATCGACCGCCTGGCGATGATCATGACCGACTCGCCTTCCATCCAGGATGTAATCTTTTTCCCCCAGATGCGTCCAGAACATCACTAAAAGTGCCATTTTGGCAGTATTTTATTCTTCTCCTACCTCTTTTTATGCCATAATGGCGTAAAAGCATCGTTGTTTCTCCCAATAATCCATTGGAACAAAAATTGACAGAGTCGGGGGTGGAAGTTTAAAGATCATTCATTGTCATTCATTGTCATTTTATAGCATTACAACTAATGACTACGATTGACGCGAGGCACCGCAGGTGCCGAGCAAATGACTACGAATAACAACGAATGACGCGAGGCACAAAGTGCCGAGCAAATAACCACAAATAACAACCATCAAATTATAGGAGGACCAAACTATGTTACCAGTAATCAGACGTAAATCATTCGTTCCGGGTTTTGTGGATGGTTTTTTCGGGAAGGACTTTTTGTCCGATTTCTTTGATGACAGAACAGGGATCAGCATGCCGGCTGTCAACATCCTGGAAACCAAAGACGATTTCAAGCTGGAAATTGCGGCTCCCGGACTCACCAAAAAAGATTACAAGATCCAGGTGGAGAACAACGTGCTGACGATTTCTTCTGAAAAGGAAGAAAAGCAGGAAGAAAAAGACAGCCGCTTCATGAGGAGAGAGTTCAGTTACAGCTCGTTCACGCGATCCTTTACCCTTCCGATGACGGTGGCTGCCGATAAGATCACCGCCAGCCACAGCGAAGGGATCCTGACCATCAACATCCCAAAGAAGGAAGAAGCGAAGGAAAAACCAGCCCGGGAGATCAAGATTTCCTAAGGCAACTGACCCGGATAAAGAATAACCAGGAGCAACCAGCTTCTGGTTATTTTTTTATCCCCGGATGTCCCGGAGAAGAACCATTTAATCCATTATTTTTGCAGGGAACAACTCCCTATTTCCGGGATTGCCCCTGCCATGAAAGCCCAGGATGAACAACGAAAACTCATCATCATTGGAATGATCCTCCTAGTAGGAGTGATCTTCATCGGCAGACTGTTCTACATCCAGATCATCGATAAAAGCTATATCCTGTCGGCACAGAACAACGTCGTCCGGGTGATCACCCAGTATCCCGCCCGGGGACTGGTCTACGACCGTCATGGCGAGCTGTTGGTCTATAACGAAGCGGCTTTCGATCTGATGGTCATCCCCTCCCAGGTCAAAGCTTTTGACACCGCAGAGTTCTGTCAGCTGATCGGGCTGGAAAAGACAGAAATAAAGGATCGGCTGATCAAAGCCAGGAATTATTCCATGCGTAAAGCATCCATTTTTGAGAAGCAGATCTCTAAAGAGTCGTTCAGCTTCTTCAAGGAAAAACTTCACAAGTTCCCCGGTTTCTATGTCCAGTCGCGTACCCTTCGTTATTACCCCACGCGCATTGCCGCGCATACACTGGGGTATATCGGTGAGGTAGGTCCCGCGACCATTGAAGAGAATCCCTACTACAAATCCGGTGATTACATTGGGATCAGCGGCCTGGAGAGCACCTATGAGGAGGTGTTGCGTGGGAAGAAAGGGGTGAAACGTGTGCTGGTGGATGTATTCGGACGGGAAAAAGGTTCTTTTCAGGAAGGTAAATTCGATTCAAGCGCCGTCAAGGGGAAGGACATCTACATTTCCCTCGACGCAAAGCTTCAGGCTTACGGTGAACGTCTGATGGTCAACAAAAAAGGAAGCATCGTGGCCATTGAGCCCTCCACGGGTGAGATCCTCGCGCTGGTATCCCCACCCTCATACGATCCCAACCTGCTGGTCGGCAGGATCAGGAGCACAAATTACCAGATCCTCTCCGACGACTCGCTGCAACCTCTTTTCAACAAGGCCCTCTCCGCAACATATCCCCCTGGATCCACGTTCAAATCGCTCAATGCACTGGTTGCACTCCAGGAGGGAATCAGCACACCCTCCACGTCGTATTACTGTCAGGGCACTGCCACCGTACCCATCAAATGCAGCCATTACCACTCCACGCCGCTCAATATGTACCGCGCCATCGAGATCTCGTGCAATCCCTACTTCTGGCAGACCTTCCGGTCGATCATGGTCAGCCGGAGCGACATACACGATGCATATACTATATGGAGAAAACATGCCCTGTCCTTTGGATTCGGTACCCGTTTCAACTCGGATCTTTTCAACGAAAGCAAGGGATTCATCCCTCTGCCGGATTATTATGATAAATATTACGGTAAGAACGGCTGGAGAGCGATGACCATCCGTTCCCTGTCGATCGGGCAGGGGGAGATCCTTGCCACTCCCCTGCAGCTGGCCAATTTTGCGACCATCATCGCCAACAGGGGATATTACTATAAACCTCACCTGATCCGGTCCATCAATGATTCGATCCCCGATTCGGAGTATAGGAAAAAAATAGTGACCACCATCAGCCCTGCCAACTGCCAGGTGGTGGTGGAGGGCATGAGCAGGGTGATGGACGGACCGGAAGGGACAGGACGCTGGTACAGGCTCGAAGACATTGCCATTTGCGGTAAAACGGGAACAGCGGAAAATCCGCACGGAAAGGACCACTCCATTTTTGTATCCTTTGCGCCAAAGGACAATCCCAGGATCGCAGTGGCGGTTGTGGTGGAGAACAGCGGCTTCGGAGCCACCTGGGCCGCACCCATCGCCACACTCATGATCGAAAAATACATCAACGGTGAAGTTAAACGGCTGAACGTGGAAGAAAATATGATCAATAGCAACCTAATCAATCCCTAGTGAGAAGAGAGCAGAATATATTCTATAATATCGACTGGGTCATGGTGGGTTTGTACCTGGCCCTGGTGCTCATCGGCTGGATCAACATCTACGCAGCTGTCTATAACGAAGAGCACCGGAGTATTTTTGATCTCAGCCAGAATTACGGCCGACAGCTGATCTGGATCCTGACCTCGGCGGCCCTGGCGCTGTTCACCCTGGTGGTGGATGCTAAATTCTACAACGCCTTTTCATTCATCATATATCTTTCCATGCTGATCATCCTGATCGCTGTGTTGTTTCTGGGTACAGAGATCTCAGGCGCAAAAGCATGGTTTCAGCTGGGAACATTTTCCATTCAGCCATCAGAATTTGCAAAAGTGGCCACAGCGTTAGCCTTGGCAAGATACCTGGGTACTATGGACATCAATCTGAAGAGTTTTCGCACCCAGCTTAACACCGTCCTGATTATCGGGATCCCCATTGTCCTCATCCTGCTTGAAAACGATACCGGCACTGCTCTGATGTTCCTTGGATTCGTCATCGTCCTGTTCAGAGAAGGAATATCCAGCAAAATAATGCTGACAGGCCTTTGCATCGTTGTTTTGTCTATCCTGAGCCTCTGGCTTGATAGGCTTTTGCTGATCGGCATTCTGGCGGCCATAGCTGTGATTGTCATCTTCATCAGGCGTCGTGGAAGGACACTGAAGCGGATCCTGTTGATCACCGGCCTGTTTGTCGTTGCCGTAGGCTATGTTTTTGCCGTGGACTTTGTTTTCGATCAAGTCCTAGAGCCTCACCAGCAAAACAGGCTGAATGTCTTGCTGGGCATCGAAGATGATCCACAGGGAATCGGGTACAACGTAAACCAGTCAAAAATCGCAATCGGATCGGGAGGTTTTTTTGGGAAAGGCTTCCTTCAGGGCACCCAGACCAAATTCGATTTTGTCCCGGAGCAGAGCACCGATTTTATTTTCTGTACCGTCGGGGAAGAGTGGGGTTTTGTAGGCAGCACGCTGGTGGTATCCCTGTATGTCCTTCTGATTGTGAGGATCATCCTGAAAGCGGAACGGCAGCGGACCTCGTTCAGCCGGATCTATGGTTATGGAGTGGCTTCGATCCTCTTTACCCATTTCGTGATCAACATCGGTATGACCATCGGGGTAACGCCTGTGATCGGCATTCCCCTGCCTTTCCTGAGCTATGGAGGATCTTGCCTGTGGGCCTTTACGATCCTGCTTTTTATCTTTGTCAAACTGGATATAAAGAGGCTGGAGCTGATTTAGATAGAACAGCGCCGCCAGTGGCGGCGCTGTTCTATTAATAATACATGATCCTGTTATCTTCCAGGTCAGCGCTTTCCAGCAGGGCATTGTAGGCATCTCTTCCGGCTCTACCCTTGACTGTATTGAACAGGGTCTTCTTTTGCTGAGTGTAGTCGGAAAGCACTGCAGGCTTATCCATCTTATCCACCGTGACCACATAGACTCCCTGTGTTCCTTTGATGGGTCCGAATGTCTGTCCCTGGGTCATGGAAAAGACCTTGCCGATCACATCTTTTTCAGGTCCATATCCGGCAGGTAGGTTGGAAGCCCCGAAATTGATGTTCTCGAGGGTGTCCACTTTGACATTCAGTTGACCGGCAATGAAGCTGAGGTCCTTACTCTGGCTGACTGCCTGCTGAACTCTTCCGAGGAGGATCTCGGCTTTCTTATCCCGTTTGACCAGGGGTTCTATCCTTGTCTTAACGGATGCCAGGGGAGCGGTCCCTTTTTCATAACGTTTTTTCAGCAGGGCGACCACACAACTTTTCCCCATATCATATACGGGAGATACGCTTCCTTCCTCCGTCTTTTCGTTGAAGGCCCAGTAGAGGATCTGGCGCGGGTATTCAATACCCGGTATGGAGTTGGACATCATTGCCTGATTATCCGCTGTCCGTTTGTTCAATCCCTGATCTACCACCGCTTTGTCAAATTTCTCACGTGTGCTGTTACGGGTGGCAAATTCGCTGGCAGTGAGGAAGACCTTCTGATAGGTTTCCTTGCTGGGTTCAACCGCACGTTGTACCAGGGCAATCCTGACCTTCTTTACCGGATCCTTTTTGCCGGTGATGTAAATGATATGGTATCCAAAAGGAGTTTCCACCTTCACAATATCGCCCACTTTCCCGTCGAGGACGGCCTGATTGAATGCAGGTACCATGGCGCCATCGGCAAACCAGTCAAGGTCGCCTCCGTTTTGTTCAGCAGAAGGATCATCCGAAAATTCACGGGCGTAAAAAGCAAATCTATCCATGGCGTTCCTGATCACGTTCATCAGGCTGTCAGCGCGTCTCTCAGCCTGTTCTTTCGAGCGGGTGATCGATTCGGCGGCGCCCTGGGCACTCTGGTAGGCTACCAGGACATGGCTGGCGCGCAACGAGTCGGAACGCATCTGAACATCCACCAGTTTGGCCATGTAATACATGTCATTTTCCAGATAGGGCGGATAAAATGTACCTACCGGCGAATTGAACATGATCGAATCGATCCGGACCGGGAGCTTGCCTTGAGCATACCAGGTACTGTCGTAACGGACATCGGAATAGGTGTTTACAAAGGACGGGACATTCAGTGTGGTCTGAAAATCGTGAAAGGCCTTTGTGATCTCATCTGCCTGCTCCTTGCGGTCTTCCGTCGAGGGCAGCACTTCGAAAACGATGTAATCCAAATCAACGGCAGGTTCCTGCTTGAACTCACCCTTATGTTCATCGTAATACTTCTGATAATCTGCTTCACTTAAAGAGACCGCTGTATCCGGGATAGTGGTATATCTCAGTCCGGTAATCCGGATAGAGGCTCTGGTGTTCTTTTCTTCGTAGTCTTTCTGAGCAAAAACGGTGGGCACATAGTATCCCGAACCGATGAGGTTATTGTATTTCGTCCGCGCACGGTCATCCTTGATCATCTTCTCCAGCATCATGTAACGCCTTTGAATCGTGGGTTCAAGCCGATTGAAATTCTGGAGAAAATTGTTGATGGTCTGCGGATCATACGTTCCTGTATTCGGGTCCCGGAAATTCTGCAGGATATAGCTGTGAGGCTCCGGTCCGCGGATCTGGTCGTCGAGCTCGTCTACTGAAACACCCAGGCCCAGTTGGTCATATTGTTTTCCAAGCAGAAGCTCGCTTACCATCTGATCCCAAACCGACTGGCGGATGCTGAACGCCTGGTCGTTGGTAATGTTCTCTGACTGACTGCTTTGGCGCTGCAACTCAAGATTCTCTTCCACCCTGTTGTTGAATTCCTTGCCGGTGATCTCTACTCCGTCCACCATACCAATGTTCACCGATTGCTGTGCTAACTTGCTCTTCCGGGGATTTAAAAAATCGCCGAGGATAAAGGAAGCCAATGCAACACCAATAATGATGATCAATAATGTCGACTGCTTCCTGATTTTTGATATAACTGCCATATGCTAGGATTTTAACTGCTTATCCGTTAGATTTCGCCTTACGATTTGAGCTTCAAGCTTTGGATTTTTACTTGCAGCCCCGCTTTTCGGCGGGGTGTTCGCTTCGCTCCCACTTGCAGCTTGCAGCTTTAAAAAAGGACTGCAAATGTATGAAGTTTTTTATTTTCAATGACTATCATCTCAAAAATTTGATTTCAGCAGATTCAGGTTAATTATAATACATTTTTTGTATTATCCTGTAATAATAATTTATCATCATGGAACAGATGATTGCAGGTAAGCCTGCCACAGGTGAACATTTTGTCGGCAGGCAAAATGAGCTGCATCAAATCCTTCAACTTATGGAACAAGGGCAATCTGTGGTTTTAATTGCTCCCAGAAGATTTGGGAAAACATCGCTGTTACTGAAGGTCATTGAGCATTTTAAATGGAAAAGATACTATACGTCCTATGTCGATGTATTTTCGACGCCCACTCTTGAGATACTGGCCTATCAGATGACTCATTCCGTGCTGAAAAATAAACGGCTGGAGAATATCTTTCATCACCTCAGGGGCTGCTAATAAAGGATATGGGTGGTAGATATCAAGTCAGTGATCCCTTGCTTGAATGCTGGATAAAAAGCACCATCTTCAAACTCTAATCCCGGACAAGTTATCCCTTGCCCTTTGATCATATTCTATTTGTCGTTCCCCGTTTTCAGTTCGCCGTTAGCCGTTTGCCCTTCGTCCTTTAGAACCTGTACCCCACCTCCACTTTCCACCATCTCCCCTCCTGCGGATAGGGGAACACCGTACTACCTCCCTGGGTGTAGGAAGTGCCTAAAAGATTGCAGATTCTCACATCCAGAGAAAAGCCTTTCAATTTCTCCGCCCTGAAGCCGGTATTGATCAGAAAGACCGGATCCACCTCGTTTTCAGGATCGCTGAATGGATCCCCGTCAAGATAGGTGTTCATCACGGGGGAAAGCTGCGGTCCGATATACTGAAGCGTAATATTGAACCACAGGTTCCTGTATTTCTTATAGACGGGATTGAAATCAAAAAGCAAGTTTCCCTGCCATCCGGGTATGTTGTGGATCCGGTTTCCTGTCACTCCGTAATCCTCCGCGTCAAGGGCATGCTGCCATGTGACGTTGGCATGAATGCGCATCGGATCAAGAACATATTTTACGCTGCCTTCCACACCGACCGACTCCAGCCGGCCGGCGTTACGGTAACGCGGTTCATCGCCAGTGGCCTCGGGATCACGGTAAATAAAATCCTTCAGGTAATTGTAAAACACGTTCCCCTCCAGTTCCAGCTTGTTGTCAAGGGTGCTCAGATCGGCCGTCAGCTGCAGTGAGGTAAGATGCTCCGGCAGCAGGTTCTCCGAACCCTTGTAGCTCGGCAGCGAATTGTAGCGGTACCAGTAAGGGGCATCTACGAACGACTGGGCAAACGATGCTTTCAGGGCAAACGTTTCAGCAGGCAGATAGATGACGGATAACCGGGGACTGAAATTGGTCACCTGGCTCCCTTTGTGCCGCTGTTTGTAATCATATCGTCCGCCCATGTTCAGGATGAACTGCCGGCCCAGCCGTTGCTTCACCTGGATAAAGCCTGAATAGATCGTTTCGGTGCCCCTTTCCAGAACAGGTTTTGCATCGGAGTCAACCATGGTATCCACTTCACCGCCATCCCCTATCAGGTAATAACTATCATAAAGATCCATTCCATCCAGCTGAAAACCGGCCAGGACATTCCCCTCTCCGACCTGCTTAAGCGTATAATCCTTTCTTGCCTGGAGGGTGCCCCCGAAGCTGTATTCATTCCAGCTCACCCGGCCTGCCCTGCCCAGCGATGGATCGGTGACGACAATGACATTGATGTTGTTCAGATCAAGGTTGACATTGCCCATGATCTCCCAGCCTCCCTTCAGGCTGCGGTCATACTTCACCTCGCTGTGGGCAGATCCTGAGCCTAAACCGGGTCCGGCCCCGTTGATGGTCCGGTATTCATCATAATCGTATGTCTCACCTGTGAGCCCGCTACCTGAAAATGGTTCCACCAGTTTGGCGTACCTCACATTCCCAAGAATGGACAGATAGTTTGAATGAAAGGAGAATCCAGCATCATAGGCAGGTTTGTCCTTGAAAGCACTCACATGGGCATATCCGTCCACCGGATGGGGAGAATGATCTTCTTCGGCAGGGATATACACTTCCTCTCCCTCCGACCGGTAATAGTTCCCCCAGACCACCAGGTCGTTCTGGCGGTCAAACTGTCTGCCGTAAAGCAACGAGCCTTTTACCTGGCCGAAATTCCCCAGACCTGCAACAAGGGAGCATCCGCTCACATCCTGCCCTCTTTTGGAAATGATATTGATCACGGAGGTGAGTGCCACATTACCGTAGAGGGAGGAGGCCGGCCCCCGAAGCACCTCGATCTGTTTGATCTTTTCCAGGGAGATGCTGTAATCAGGATTTGCTTCGGAGTACGCCCGGGAGTTAAGCCGGTGCCCATCCAGCATGACAAGGATCTTTTGCTGGGAAGAGCCATACACTCCCCGCATGGCAATATTCAGTTCATTCTGGTCCTCCACGGCCGTTATGCCCGGTACGTAAAATGCGAGTAATTCCTTCAGGTTGCGGGCTCCACTGGTAACGATCATCTCCGCGGTGATCACGGTGACCGGAACCGGAGATTCCTTCAGGGATTCCACCTGTTTGGATGCGGTCACCAGACTGATGACCGGCTTCCGCAACGACTCCACGATCTGTACGTACCGGGGCGGATCAAACAAGAGGTTCGGCGTATAGAACGGATCCTGCTGGAGAATCTCTTCGATCATGGAACGCGAAGTGACAATATCATCCTTGGCCATATAGGACAGAGCCAACAGACGGTATGCCTGGATCTGTTCATCGGATGAAAATCCACTCTCCAGGCAGGGTTCGATCAGACTGATCAACGCCTCAAACCGGCCCGTCTCATACAACTTCCGTCCTTCTTCCAGCACGATCTGACCACACTCGTTCTGCGACCACAGAACCGGCGGTAATAACATTCCAATGATGATGATCAGCAGGGAAATCCTCATACGATCTGATTAATCCTGTATGATTTCAGCACTTAAAGGTATGAAATTCATCCATCCAGTTCTTATCTTTGTCTGCGATTAAATTTACTCATTTACTTTTAGCACATATCATGGCTGACCGGATCCGGAAAGAAATACTCCTGTTCTTTTTTATTTTCACTGCATTATGTCATTCGGTAGCACAGACCATGGGTACCGGATTGCAGCCCAACATCATCCTTATTCTCGCCGATGACCTTGGATACGATGATATAGGATGCTTTGGCTCCGGCGATATCCGGACTCCCCATCTTGATCAGCTGGCCGCGGGGGGAGCACGTTTCACCGGCTATTATGCACCGCACGGGTCAGGGGAGGCCTCCAGGGCCGCAATCCTTACCGGACGCTATGCTCCCCGGCTGAACCACGGTAAAGGATTGCCCGCGTCCACCCCGGATTCGCAGTCCGGACTGGATCCTGCCACGGAGATCACCCTCTCCCGGCTGCTGAAAACAAAGGGATATGCCACAGGGATGATCGGCTCCTGGCAGCTTGGACATCGTGCCGGATTCCTTCCTGTAAACCATGGCTTCGATCATTTCCTTGGGATACCCTATTCCCATGACCTGGGACCAGAACGCCGTGGTGGAACGGGTTCACTGGAATATCCTGAAATTCCACTGATCCGCGACACCCTGACCGTCAAGCATTGCACCAGCCAGGACCTGGCCGGATTGCCTGCCCTGTTCCGTCGGGAAGCCTGCCGTTTCATACGGGATGCCGTCCGACAGGATAAACCCTTTTACCTCTTCTACTCATCTGTTGAAACACATATCCCATGGTTCGTCCCACCGGGATTTGATGAAGCAGGACCTGCAGGTCCCTTTAGCAACGCCGTCATGTATCTGGACCAGACGGTGGGAGCCATCCTGACCACAGTGAAGGAGCTGGGCATCGAACGAAACACGATCATCGTCTTTTCCTCAGGCAACGGCCCGCAGATAAGTCGCTGTGAAGAACTGGAAGCCAGCTACGGTAAATATGCCCGGGTGGACACCACCCGTACGCGTCAATTCAGAGGAGGAAAAGGTCAGTCAAGATACGAGGGAGGCACGCGCGTTCCATGCATTCTCAGCTGGCCCGGAACAGTTCCCGGTAAAACGAAGATCAGTGCGATCACATCCGGCCTGGACCTGCTGCCGACATTCACCACAGCGGCAGGCGTGGCATTGCCCGCCGGGAGAATCGTTGACGGGAAAGATCTCTTGCCCCTGCTGACAGGCAGACAAAAAGACCCGCCACATCTGCTTTTCTTCGGCTTTGAGCCGGATGGAATGCTGATGAGTGTCAGGTACAAGAACTGGAAACTGGCTGTTCCTTCCAGGCCATCCCCGGGAGCAGCCGAACTGGGAGAATATGAACTTTACCAGCTCGATACGGATCCGCAGGAACGCGTTGACGTTTCTGCAAAGTTCCCTGAAATCGTTGATCAACTGAGACAATTCGGGGAAAAGGCCAGAATAGCCATCAGAGATAGTACCCGAATGCCCCAAAAGAATTTCATCGAATAACCTGCAGGTTCTGATTTCACCTTATATTTGCCCTGATTAAGTCATAACGTACAAAAACTCCATATATGAGCACAAAACCAAAAGGTCTGATCCTTGTCCCGACCGACTTTTCCGAAACCTGCCAGAAAGCCATCGAGTATGCTGCAGATATGGCAATAAAGATGAATTTCAGCATCACACTGCTGCATGTGATCACTTCCAGAACGAAAGCCCTGTTGAAAAAAGAAAACAAAGGACTGGAAAAGATCATCGAACAGCTGGAAGCTTTAAAAAAAGGCGTTGAAAAAAGGTACAAGATCCATGTAACGTATACGGCGCGGGAGGGAAGCATCTTTGATGTGATCAACCGCGTGGCGGATGACATCAAGGCCAACCTGATGGTTTTAGGGACCCATGGGAAAAAAGGCCTTCAGTACCTGCTGGGTAGCTATGCCTTTAAAGTGGTTTCACAGTCACCGGTTGTCGTGGTCGTCATTCAGCAGAACTCTCCCCTGTCAACGTACCGGAAAGTCGTTTTCCCGGTGAACAATTTCATTGAATCCAGGCAACAGACGCAGCATGCGGTCGGGTTGAGCCGGGTGATGGGATACAAGATCCTGATCTACAAGCAACTGGCGACGGAGGTGCTGGCAAAGAACCAGCTGAAGATCGTCACCAGCCAGATTACCGACGAGTTTGAAAAAAATAACATTCCCTATGAGATCCATGCTGCGGATAAAGAAACGCAATACGAGCAGCAACTCATCAATTTTGCCGTCATGCAAGATGCTGACGCCATCGTGATGATGACCGACAGCCGCCCCGATCACCCGGATTTCCACAACAGCAGCTGGAGCGAAAGACTGATCTTCAATGAGGCTGCAATACCTGTGATCTGTATCAATCCGGTCTATTACGGGCATTTTTACTTCGGGGCGTGATGTGGCTTTCAAAAGAGAACATAGCCCGGTTCGAGGTTCGGATCGGTGATATCAATTATGGGGGGCACCTGGGCAACGATGCAGCCCTGCTCCTGTTTCAGGATGCCCGCATCCGCTTTCTCGAATCCATCGGTTTTTCGGAAAAACATATCGGTGACAAGGCGGGGATCATCCTGAGCGAGGCCCATGTCTATTTCAGGAAGGAGATCTTTCTGCACGATGAACTCCTGGCGGATGTCGCCGTTACTGAGGTAACTACGTCCTCCTTTGAGCTGAAGTATTCCATAAAACGAACCGGGGATGGTGCGGAAGTGCTGAATGGCAGTACCCGGCTGATCGCCTTTGATTATGAGCGCAAGAAGGTGACCCGCCTGCCGGAGGCCTTCCTCACGGCAATCCGCCGATGATGACTTTCAGACTCCTGGGTATCACCTCGAATTTGAAAGGACTATGGCCCAGTGATTCTCCGTCGGCTTCCAGGAACATCTTACGCGCCGACGTCACAGACACGGTCTTCCCCTTGTAGGTGCTGACTTGAGGTATCTTCACAAAGGAGCCGTCGTACAGTTTTTTGACATTCCGGATGATCGTGAAGCGACCCACCTTATTGATGACCGTCACATCCAGCAATCCATCGGCAGGGTCAGCAAAAGGCAGTTGCATCATTCCTCCGCCATTATACTTGCAGATCCCCACATTCATGCTGAACACATCCCCGCGGACCTTCTGATCATCAATCGTGATCTCGTAATGCACATTTTGAAAGGAGAAAAGGCTGGTAAAAATATTGAGCATGTATGAAAAAGGACCACCTTTTCCTTTTTCCTTCTGTTTATTGGTCTTTTCAGCCACCATGGCATCGTATCCCATCCCGGTCATATTCACAAAATACCTTTCCATCGGGTGATCCGAGTTGAAATAGTTCACTTTACCGACATCCTGAAGAAAGATCTTCTCATTCCGGATGACCTTGATGGCGCCCTTGTACTGGAAGGGAATGTGGAACATGCGGGCCCAGTCGTTGCCTGTGCCCACAGGAATCATCCCCAGGGTTATTTCATCCGGTGAAAACCGCTGCTGCTCAAAAACACCATTGACCGTTTCATTGAACGTACCATCCCCGCCCACCACGATGATCTTTTTAAATCCCGCCTCGACGTATTTCCTGGTAAGTTTTACGGCATGATCCCTGTGCTCGGTGAACACACTCTTGAAAGGTATGTCGTATTTCACCAGCAGGGAGGAGATCTGTTTCCAGTCTTTTTTCGTTTTTCGCCTTCCGGCGTTAGGATTTGCAATTACAAGCCATTCCTCCATAAGCTGTTCCACCTTTTGTTTGTACGGGGAGTCTTTCCCTTTTTTAGAGCGTGCAATTTAGCA
Organism: Bacteroidales bacterium; assembly: GCA_028716265.1. Classification (GTDB taxonomy): domain Bacteria; phylum Bacteroidota; class Bacteroidia; order Bacteroidales; family JAGONC01; genus JAGONC01. The sequence continues at coordinate 13,277 of JAQUQD010000008.1, forward strand.
TATTTTATCATAACCGCATGCGCCGTGATGCCTGCAATGACAAATCCGTGAAATCCATCCAGAAATCCGAGACGGAAGAAGTAATCCCGGATGAAACGGAATCCTGGCTTTACGACCATCCGGAGCAGCTCAAACGAGGCACCCCGGCAGTACAGTTCCTCAGCGGCCAGCGTTGAATACCGGTCCGACTGAACGACATGTTCAGTGATGGAATAATAGGAGTAGTGCAGCAGGTTGCCTTTCAGCAGTTCGACCGTTGATCCCTCTGCCATGACCACTTCTTCATGAACCAGGTGATCCGACCAGGTCCCCTTGCTTTTATCAAAAAGCCTCAGCTTGATATCGGGGTACCATCCTCCGTGCCGGATCCATTTGCCGCAATAATTGGCCGAACGGCGAACGCGGTACCCGTCGTGGATACCCTGGTCCTTTACCCTCATCAGGTCTTTTTTTAAACATTCAGTCAGCGCCTCATCGGCATCCAGCGATAAGATATAAGGAAAGCCGGCCAGCGAGATGCCGTAGTTCTTCTGACTGGAATACCCGTCAAAAGCACGCTGGTAGAACCTGGTCTTATATTCCCTGCATATTTCCTGTGTGCGGTCGGTGGAAAAGGAATCCACGACGATGATCTCATCAGCGATGCCCCAGAGTGATTCCAGGCAACGGGCGATGTTCCTTTCCTCATTGTGGGTTATAATGACCGCTGAAATTTGTATCGCCATGCTGAGGGTATTAAGCTGTAAAGAACCTTTAAAAATAGATAAAAATATCCATATGCTTCTTATGACTGGTATAAATCCCGGGGCATCCCGGCAAATACAATGGCTGGCCTCAAATTCCAGTGCAAGCCATGAGGTATTGATTCCTGATGACCTCTCCGCCTGGAGGCTGTGTCAAAATAAATGTTTTTTAATAAACCATGGAGATCACTGAGGAATACAGAGAACACAGAGGACTGATAACGAGTTATTTAAACTCCGTGATCTCCGTGAATCCTCCGTGCACTCCGTGGTTAAATTGTATTTTGACACACCCTCTTAGGGGAGGGGTCAGATTTATTGCCTATATCGGTTAATCCGATATCTCTATCTGAAACCTGTCCCAATCCTGTCCGAAGGCAAAATGTTCCCTCACGTAACTCAGTTCCCTGTACGACAGGGTGGCTGTCAGCATGGCTTCCTTATACGGTTCAGCAGCGGCTACCGGATTGCCAAGGGGGTCAAACACGGCCGTGTCGCCCGAGAAGTTCAGTCCTTTCGGATCCCTCCCCACCCGGTTGACGCCTGCGGCATAGGCTATGTTTTCGATTGCCCGGGATGCCAGGAAAATGTTCCATGCGTTCCTGCGGGCATCCGGCCAGCTGGCAACATCGATCAGCACATCATACGCATATCCCCCATCCAGCATGTGGTTCTTGCACCACACAGGGAACCGCAGGTCATAACAGATCAGTGGCCGGAACTTCCAGCCTCTGGTTTCAAACACGGGAGCCGAATCTCCCCTTGAGAACCGAAGGTGCTCGCCGCCAAAGGTGAACAGGTGCCGCTTGTCATAGAAATCCCAGTGTCCGTCGGGCTTCATCCATATCATGCGATTGACGTACCGTCCGTCTTCGATGACAATGAGGCTCCCGGTGACCACCGCCTGGTAACGAACGCTCTGTTCCTTCAGCCACTGCATGGTGGGACCGTCCATCGTTTCCGCGTATTCCTCAGGTTCCACCACGAATGCCGTGGTGAACATTTCCGGCAGTACGATGACGTCGGTCTGGCTGGGGATCTGCTGAAGTTTTTTGGAAAACCGGTGCAGGTTGGTTTGCTTATCCTCCCAGGCCAGGTCAGCCTGAAACATGGTAAGTGTTATATCTTGCATAGGATGTTGGCTGCTTTTTCCAGTGTTTCATCGGCCTTGGCAAAGCAAAACCGAAGGACTTTGTTGTCTTTCTGATCATGGTAAAAGGAGGATACCGGGATGGAAGCGATCCCGTTTTCGTTGATCAGCCGTTCGGCAAAGAGCTTATCCTTTTCACCGGTGATCTTTTCGTAGTTCAGCAGCTGAAAATAGGTCCCGTAGGAGGGAATGATCTCAAAACGGCCGGCACTGATCAGTTCAGTAAAATAGTTCCGTTTGGCCTGAAAAAATTCAGCAAGGTGTTTATAATTGTTCTCGTCCTTTAAAAATTCGGCAAAGGCATACTGCACCGGAGAATTGCATGTAAACACGACAAATTGGTGCACTTTCCTGAACTCTGCCATCAGGTTTTCAGGGGCCAGGATAAAACCGATCTTCCATCCTGTAGTCTGGAATATTTTTCCGAATGATCCGACGACCAGGGTACGGGCTGCCAGCTCAGGGTAAAGGCAGATGCTTTCATGGCGGATCCCCTCAAAAATGATGTGTTCATACACTTCGTCGCTGAGGATGAGGATATCCCTGTTCTGGATAAGTTTTTCTAGTCTCTGGAGGTCTTCCGGTTTAATGACGGCACCTGTCGGGTTATGTGGAGAGTTAAGGATGATCATCTTCGTGCGGGAGCTGATCAACTGAGGGAGTTTTTCCCAGTCGATGTGATAATCCGGATAGATCAATTCCGAGTACTTGATCATCCCACCGTTCACTTTCACAGAGGGAGCGTAGGAATCATAGGCAGGTTCAAAGACGATGACCTCGTCCTCATCCCTGACAAAGGCGGATATGGCCGTATAGATGGCCTGGGTTGCCCCGGCAGTGATAGTGATCTCTTTCTCCGGATTATAGGTTGCGTGGTATGTTTTCTTCACCTTGTGGGCGATCATTTCCCTCAGCTCAGGGACGCCTTCCATAGGCGCATACTGGTTATAGCCCAGCTTCATGTATTTGGTGACCAGGTCGATCAGGGACCCCTGGATGGGAAAATCGGGAAATCCCTGGGATAAGTTGATCGCTTCCCGTTCTTTGGCCATGCGGGTCATCACTGCAAAAATGGATGTGCCGGTCTGCGGAAGCTTGGAAATAAGGTTACCCTGGTATTTCTTCATAATGGACGTTTTGAAGCAGGGCAAATTTAGCGAAATCATTCAAGCAAGAGGATAAAAATCTATCTTTATACCCCTTTTTATGAAATAAACGATCAGTTTATGAAATGCACATAATACCTTAAACACCAGCAGAAATGAATATCATGTACATTCCAGGTGACCAATAAAAAAAAACTATATACACATGAAAACCGTAGATTCTTATGACTTCAAGGACAAGAAAGCCCTGGTAAGGGTCGACTTCAATGTACCGCTCAACGAACAGTTCCAGATCACGGACGCCACACGGATCGATGCAGCGTTGCCCACACTGAGGAAAATACTGGGTGACGGGGGATCCGTCATTTTGATGTCGCATCTGGGGCGTCCAAAGGAAGGACCTGAAGAAAAGTACTCACTGAAGCACCTGACCGGATATATTTCGCAGGTACTTCGCACTCCCGTACAGTTCGCTGATGACTGCACAGGGGATCAGGCGAGGGAAATGGCGGCGAACCTCCATGCCGGAGAGGTGCTGTTACTGGAGAATCTTCGTTTTCACAAAGAAGAGACCAAGGGGGATGAGAAGTTTGCCGGTAAGCTGGCAAGGCTGGGTGACGTTTATGTGAACGATGCATTCGGGTCAGCCCACCGCGCCCATGCTTCCACGGCCATTATCGCCGGTTTCTTTCCGGATAAAAAAATGTTTGGTTACCTGATGGCCGATGAGGTAGCCAATATCAACAGGGTGCTGGTGTCGGCCAAACATCCGTTCACAGCTGTTCTGGGGGGTGCAAAGGTATCAGGCAAGATCGAAATCATCAACCACCTGATGGATAAAGTGGATAATCTGATCATCGGCGGCGGTATGATGTTCACGTTCATCAAGGCCATGGGAGGCCAGATCGGAAAGTCGCTGGTAGAAGAAGAATTGCTGGATGTAGCTAAAAGTGCATTGTACCGGTCGAAGGAACTGGGTGTGAACCTGATGATCCCGGTGGATGCTGTTGCAGCAAGCGGATTCAGCAATGAGGCGGAGCACAGGATCGTGCAGGCCGACCAGATACCTGATTCGTGGATGGGCATGGACATCGGACCGGAAACCCGGAAGAACTTCGCAGAAATCATCCAACACTCCTCGACCATCCTCTGGAACGGTCCCATGGGCGTTTTTGAGATGCCAAACTTTGAAGAAGGCACCCGTTTCATTGCTGAATCGATTGCCGCCGTTACGCAGAAAGGGTCTTTCAGCCTGATAGGTGGAGGGGATTCGGTGGCGGCCATCAACAAATACCACCTGGCAGGCAAGGTCAGCTATGTTTCCACCGGTGGCGGCGCGATGCTGGAATGTATGGAAGGGAAAGTGCTGCCGGGAGTGGCGGCTATCGGTATATAAATTCCAAATCCCAAAACCTGGTAGATTTAGAATTTGAATGTTGTGATTTGCCTGGAATTTGGATGTTGGAATTTGGGATTTGCTTCGCTTGTTCCGCGTAAAGTAATCAGATCCTTACCGTGCTTTAAACTCCATTTACCTTTATCGAGTTTAAATATAGTAAGTAAGCGTGGAACAAGCGAAGATACGGGCTCGTACAGGAACGAATTCTCTTTAGCCTTAGGGGTGATCAGTTTTTCGTGTGGATCAAAGATGGAGATAAGGTACAGCAGAACGCTGAGCAGCAATGCCGCCTTGAAAATGCCGAACAGTCCTCCCAGAAGCTTGTTGATCCAGCCCAGGGCGATCAGGTCCACCAGCTTCTCCAGCATTTTACCAAAAAGATGAACGATAACCAGTATCAGGATAAAGATCACAATGAAGGTGATGGCAGGCAGGAACCTTTCATCTGCGTGGATCACCTGGCCCACCCATGCTGAAGCCATCCCTGAAAACCGGATACCTGCCCAAATCCCCAGGATTAGGGCTGCAAGGGTAGCAAGGCTGATGATCAATCCCTTTGAAAAACCACGGTAAGCCATGAAAAGCAGAGGAATGAGAAGGATGAAATCCAGCGCATTCATGCGGATTTATGTTTAAGTTTTTTTGTAAGCTCGGTGGCAAACACAAAATCGTTCAGCTCCCTGTTATCGGAATGAAGGATATCATCACGGCTGCCTTCCCACCAGAGTTGTCCCTCGTAAATGAACGCCACCTGATCCCCGATCTCCATGACCGAATTCATATCGTGGGTATTGACGATCGTGGTGATCTGGTACTCTTCCGTGATCTCATTGATGAGTTTATCAATGACGTTGGCCGTGCTGGGATCCAGTCCGGAGTTAGGCTCGTCGCAGAATAGGTATTTCGGGTTCAGTGAAATGGCCCTGGCGATGGCCACACGCTTGATCATGCCACCGCTGAGCTGTGAAGGATACAGTTTATTGGCATTTTCCAGCTTCACCCGTCTCAGGCAAAAGTTCACCCGTTCCAGTTTTTCCTCGCGTCCCATATCGGTATTCATGGTTAGGGGAAACATCACGTTCTCCTCTACACTGAGGGAACTGAATAACGCACCTCCCTGGAACAGGGTGCCAAATTCCTTGCGGAGGCTCTTCCGGCTTTCAGGGTCCATTTCCATCAGACTCCTTTTCTCGAAGAGGATATCTCCCTCGTCGATGGCATAGAGTCCGATGATGCATTTTAACAGCACTGTCTTGCCGGAACCGCTCTGCCCAATGATCAGATTGTTCTTTCCCCTGACAAACCGTGTGGTGATATCCTGAAGCACCCGGTTCCCGTCAAAATATTTCGATATATGGTCTACCTCAATCATTTAACAGCAACTGGGTCAGGATAAGGTTGAAAAGGATGATGAAAATGCTGCTTTGCACGACCGCTTTGGTGCTGGCTTTACCCACATCTTCGGCCCCTCCCCGGGTAATGTATCCATAATATCCTGATATGGAAGTAATCAGAAAAGCAAATACGACCGTCTTGATCAGGGCGTAGAAGACATCAAAGGACTGGTACCAGGAACGAAGCCCCAGGATATAGTCGGTGGAAGTGACCAGATTGGTGGTTGTGCCCACGATCCATCCTCCAAAAAGAGCCAGGACGATGCTGATGATGATGAGTATGGGATTGATGAACACAGCAGCGGCGATCTTGGGAAGGATCAGGTAATTGGCAGGATTCACGCCCATGATCTCCATGGCATCAATTTGCTCGGTCACCCTCATGGTCCCAATCTCCGAGGCGATCTTGGAACCCACTTTCCCGGCAAGGATCAGACTGATCATGGTTGGTGAGAACTCAAGGATAATGGTCTGACGAGTGGCAAAGCCAATCGTATATTTAGGGATCAACGGCGTATCGATATTAAAGGCCATCTGGATGGTGGCCACCGCACCCATGAATATGGAGATGATCGAAACGATCCAGAGCGATTCCAGTCCGATGCTTTCCACCTCCTTGACTGTCTGCTGGTGAAAAATACGGAACTTATCCGGCCGGGTAAAAACCTGGCGCATGAAAAGCAGGTACCCCCCAAGCTGGGAAAAAATCTTCACCTGTAAAATATTTCTGCTAATTTAGCGATTATTTGCTGAACGGCTAACAGCAATCACGTAATTTTCATCGCATGTCAACCGTTTGATCATTGCTGGCATCAATATTTATTTTCAAACAGGTATGAAATTTTTCCATGATGATCCGAAAGACCGGTTTTTGTTTGCTCATACTGACGATCCTGATGGGATCCATCCTCTGCAATGGTTGTGCTTCGAGTAAAAAATACTATTCCAGTAAAAGCAAGGAGTACCGCAAGTTGAAACGGAGATACGAGAAGTACGATTGCGGATGCTCTTTGACACCTCAAACGTATCCGTCTCCATTGAAGGTCTTTTCATATCCTGGATGCTAATTCCGGTTCGGATCGGTTTGTTTCGTATTTTTGCGCTCTGTTTCATCCACCAAGGCCTCATTTCCATATACCACTGACATGAACGAAAATTATTACTGTGTCATTATGGCCGGCGGAGTCGGATCCCGCTTCTGGCCCGTCAGCAAGACATCCCATCCCAAACAGTTCATCGATATCCTTGGTACCAGGGAAACGCTCCTGCAACAAACATTTAGGCGTTTTGAAAAGATCTGTCCGATACAAAACATCTTCGTGGTCACTAGTGATCTGTATAAAGAGCTGGTATTGAACCAGATCCCTGGTATGCATGAACGTCAGGTGCTCTGTGAGCCCACGCGGCGCAATACGGCTCCCTGCATCGCCTATGCCACCTACCGGATCAGGCAGCTCAACCCGGAGGCGACCATTGTGGTGGCTCCTTCTGATCATATCATCCTGAAAGAGGATGTTTTTCTCGATGTCATCCAGTCAGCTCTGGCCGCCGCCGAAAAGAATCCCTGGCTGATCACCCTGGGCATAAAACCCAACCGCCCGGACACGGGATACGGGTATATCCAGTTCGTCGAATCCATCCCCTATCCGGCTGACCTGAGAATGAAAAAAGTCAAGACCTTCACCGAGAAGCCTGAACTTGACATGGCCAAGTTCTTCCTCCAGAGCGGCGAGTTCCTGTGGAACTCCGGGATCTTTATATGGTCAATGAACAGCATTTTGGATGCTTTCCGCAAGTACCTGGAAGAGGTGGATTCCATTTTCCAGCAAGGAGAAGGCAAATATGGCACGAAGGCAGAAGAGGATTTTATCCGGAAAGCATATGCCATCTGCAAGAATATCAGCATTGATTACGGCATCATGGAAAAAGCCGACAATGTGTTTGTCCTTGCCTCGGATTTCGGGTGGTCGGATCTGGGTACATGGGGCTCATTGTATGAGCACCGCCCCAAGGACGAAAAGGGCAACTCGGTTATCGGCAATCAGGTCATGACCTACGACACGCACCAATGCGTCATTCACCTTCCCGATGATAAGCTGGCCGTGATCCAGGGCCTCGACGATTATATCGTCGTGGAATCGGAAGGAATCCTGCTTATATGCCGGAAAGAGGACGAGCAGATGATCCGGCAGTTTGTGAACGATGTCCGGGATAATCTTGGAGAAAAATATATTTAACAACTAAATCTTTCTTGGCATGAAACGTTTTCTACTGAGCCTGTTCCTGTTAAGCACCCTTTCCATCCCATCCCTGCGCGCCGATGAGGGCATGTGGCTTCCCCTGCTGATCGAACGGCTGAATTATGTGGATATGCAGGAAATGGGGCTGAACCTGACAGCAGAAGAGATCTACAGTGTCAACCATTCCAGCCTGAAAGATGCCATCATCATCTTCGGTCGCGGATGTACCGGCGAGATCATCTCTGAACAGGGCCTGGTCCTCACCAACCATCACTGCGGATATGGCTCCATCCAGTCGCACAGTACGGTAGAACACGATTACCTTACCGAGGGATTCTGGGCAGGCACACTGGAGGAAGAGCTCCCCAATGAAGGTCTCACTGCCCAGTTCCTGATCCGCATCGAAGATGTCACCCAGCGGGTGCTGGCCAATCTTAACGATCAGATGACCGAGACGGAACGTGAGGAAGCTGTACGTAAACTATCCAAGGAAATCGAGATCCAGGCCACAGCGGGAACGCATTACATTGCATCCGTGAGGAGTTTTTATTTTGGTAATGAATACTACCTTTTCGTTTATGAAACCTTCACCGACGTGAGGCTTGTGGGCGCTCCGCCATCCTCCATCGGGAAGTTCGGTGCCGACACCGACAACTGGATGTGGCCCCGTCACACCGGCGATTTCTCCCTCTTCAGGGTGTACAGCGGCCCCGACGGGAAACCTGCCCCCTATTCCCAAAACAACATCCCACTCAAACCCAAATATTACCTTCCTGTTTCCACCGACGGGGTCAAAAAGGGTGACTTCGCCATGATCCTGGGCTATCCCGGCAGCACCGACCGGTACATGACCTCTTACGGCGTGGAGGAAGCCATCGGACAGAACAATCCTTCCGTGGTCAGGATCCGCCGGAAGAAACTGGATATCCTCAGGGAAGACATGGATGCCGATCCAGCCATACGGATCAAATATGCCAGCAAATATGCCAGCACCTCCAATTACTGGAAATATTACATCGGCCAGACCAAAGGATTGAAACGCCTGAAGGTGGCTGAAAAGAAAAGAGCTACTGAATCGGAATTTAACCGGTGGGCAGTCTCCTCACCTGAATTGCAGACAAGGTTCGGGAATGTGATTGCAGACATGGGAAAAGCGTATGAGGCGCTCAAACCCTACAACCTCCTCAGGACCTACTCCAACGAGGCTATTTTCAGGGGATGCGAGATCGTCAGCTTCGCCCGCAATTTTGCTGACCTCTATAAAGAACTTGGCAAAAAGAATGCAGATCAGAAAAAAGTGGACCAGATGGTTGAATCGCTTAAAAAACAAAGTGCCCGCTTCTTCAAGGATTACCAGTCATCCACCGACCAAAAACTGCTGGCAGCCATGCTCGGCCTGTTCTACACCGACGTTCCGGCATCGTTCCGCCCCCCGGTCATCCATGACATCCATACAACGTACGACGGAGATTTCTGTAGTTATGCTTCCAAAACATTCGAAAAGACGATCTTCGCCAATCAGGCCGGGACGGAAGCCTTCCTGAACAAACCCAGCGCCAGGACGCTTGATAAAGATCCCGTCTTTATGTTCATGAAATCATTTTTTGAGTTCTACAGGACGAAAATGTCCGGAGCGGATGATCCGAATACTACGCTTACCAGAGCACGGAGGCTTTATATGGAGGGATTGCGGATGATGCAGAAGGACAAGGTCTTCTACCCGGACGCCAATTTTACGATGCGCCTGACGTATGGACAGGTGCTGGACTATTACCCGGCCGATGCCGTGCATTATGACTTCCAAACCAGCCTCGACGGCGTCATGGAAAAAGAAGATCCATCCAACTGGGAATTTGTGGTTCCCGATAAGCTGAAAGAACTGTACGCCAAAAGTGATTTCGGACCCTACGGGGAAAAAGGTGAGATGTATACCTGCTTCATCACCAACCATGACATCACGGGTGGCAACTCAGGTTCCCCGGTCATTAACGGCAACGGCGAACTGATCGGCCTTGCCTTCGATGGGAACTGGGAGGCCATGAGCGGTGATATAGCCTATGAGCCCGAACTGCAGCGTACCATCAGTGTCGACATCCGTTACGTTCTGTTCATTATCGACAAATATGCCGGGGCACATCGGATCGTTGAAGAAATGACCATCCTTAAACCCAAAAGGCCGCTGCCACCGGTGAGGATCGAAGTCCCCGTGAAGACCTCCGAACTGCAGCCTGTTGAACAATAGAACAGGGAACAGGAAGGACGTTCCGACCTTATTTCGCTGATTCCAGGAGATGGAGTTCCAGATCGGCCAGGATGAGCTCAATCTGTTTGCTTTTAGTCAGGTCGAGGTAATAGGCCAGCAAAACCCCGGGTACATCCCGGATCATCCTGATGATGTGTTCGATTTCATTGGCAGTGGTCTCGCCGCTTACCAACATGAAATAATCAGTTTGCCTGAACTCAGGAATCAGCTTGGAATCAGGGTGATGATTTGACAGCAGGAGATAGTCCAGCCTCCGGTTCAGATCCAGGTAGCGGTACAACGAATAACAGGCAGTGTCTCCTTTACCGGGTAGGGAAATAATAAAATCCGGCAGCTTCTTCAGGTGCAGATCCAGCTTTTTATTCAGGTGAAAACACAGCTGATAATCCTTTGACCGGCAGGCAATACCCACAAAAACAGGCCAGTTTTGTTCCCGTGACAGGGTGAGGTTGTGTTTTTTTGGCATATCCTTTATTCGTCGGGGAGCAGTGGATTGTTCTGGAAAATTTTATGACACGCTTCCTCAGAGGCACTCTGTTCGGCAGATTTGATCGAAGTCCCGACACCGGTTCCCATCACGACCTGGTCGACCAGCGCTTCCACCAGGTAGCGTTTCTTATGATGCATTCCGTTTTCCTCGGTCACACGGAATTCCAGCACCCTTTTCGACTTCTGGGTCCATTCGAGCAGTTTGCTCTTGAAATTCAGATCCTGGAATTCCAGTTCATTGATATCCATGTGATGTTTAATGAGTGAGGATACAATGATCTTATACGTGAACTCGTATCCTTTGTCGATATAGATGGCTCCCAGGAATGCTTCCAGGGCGTCTCCGAGCATGGACCGGGACTGGTTTGAGCCGGGTATGCCTGTCTCAATAAGATGATCCAGACCCAGTGTTTCTGACAGGGTATTCAGCTGGGCCCTGCTCACCATCTTGGATCTCATCTCGGTGAGAAATCCTTCGTCCTTGAAGGGGAATTTCTTGAACAGATAATCGGCCACCACCAGGCTGAGCACGGCATCGCCGAGAAATTCCAGCCGTTCATTGCTGATCTTCGTCCCGTTGAAAAGTTCCACCGCCGCTGATCGATGACGGAAGGCAAGCTTATAGAGGAAAATGTTTCCAGGATAAAAGCCAAAGATGGAATAAATGGCGTCGTAGAGGTCCTTTTCCTGGGAGAGATACGCTTTTACAGGTTTGAGCTTCTTCAAGAGTACATTGACTTAATCCTGATATTTCCTGAATGCAACCGTAACATTATGACCACCGAAACCGAACGTATTGCTGATGGCAGTATTAACGGTACGTTTTACGGCAGTATGGTAGGTGAAATCCAGTTTGTTATCGATCTCAGGATCATCAGTAAAATGGTTGATGGTAGGAGGTACGATATTATGATAAATGGTCAGGATGACTGTAATGGCTTCAATGGCACCGGCAGCTCCCAGCAGGTGGCCGGTCATGGACTTGGTGGAGTTGATACTGATTTTGTAGGCATGTTCTCCAAAAAGCTTGAGAATTCCCTTAGGTTCAGTGATATCGTTCAGGGGTGTAGAAGTGCCATGGGTATTGATATGGTCGACCTCCTCCGGTTTGATTTGCGCATCATCCAGTGCATTTTTCATAGAGAGGTAAGCACCCAATCCTTCCGGATGGGGAGAGGTCATGTGGTACGCATCACCTGACAGGCCACCACCGATGATTTCGGCATAGATCCTTGCCCCTCTGCGCAAAGCATGCTGCAACTCCTCGAAGATTACTGCTCCACCGCCCTCTCCCAAGACAAAGCCATCCCTGTCCTTATCAAACGGTCTGGAGGCTGTCTTGTAATCCTCATTTCTTGTGGAAATAGCGTGCATCGAATTAAAACCGCCCACGCCGGCTTCATTCACCGCCGCTTCACTTCCTCCGGCAATGAAAATGTCGGCTTTACCAAGCCTGATATAATTCATGGCATCCACCAGCGCATTGGCCGAAGAAGCACATGCTGAAACCGTGGTAAAATTGGGCCCGCGAAATCCATATTTAATGGAAATATGGCCGGCGGTAATATCCGCAATCATTTTTGGAATAAAAAAAGGACTGAACCGGGGTGTTCCATCTCCTCTTCCAAACGCCAGGATCTCTTCCAGGAACGTATCCAGTCCCCCAATTCCCGAACCCCAGATCACTCCGGCACGCGTGGTGTCTATCTTTTCCAGATCCAGCCCCGAATCCCTGACCGCCGCATCGGCACTGACCAGTCCGTACTGTGTGCAGGGATCAAATTTCCGGACATCTTTCCTATCGAAATAATTCAGTGGATCATAGCCTTTCAGCGTACAGGCAAACCTGGTCTTGAATTTTGATGTGTCAAAACGGGTGATCAACTCAGCACCACTAACCCCGTTAACCAATCCTTCCCAGTAGTCCTGGAGCGTATTGCCCAACGGGGTTAGTGAACCAAGTCCGGTTACTACAACTCGTTTTAATTCCATGTACCAAATTTATTTGGTATTATCTTCGATGTACGTAATCGCATCACCAACCGTTCCGATCTTTTCTGCCTGATCGTCAGGGATGGCGATATTGAACTCCTTTTCGAATTCCATGATCAACTCAACAGTGTCCAGTGAATCAGCACCAAGATCATTGGTGAAACTGGCTTCGGGTGTTACTTCATTTTCGTCAACACCCAGCTTATCAACGATGATAGCTTTTACTCTCGATGCAATGTCTGACATATATTTACTGGTTTTGGTTAAACAGGGTGCAAAGAAAGTAATTTTCGGAGTGAAAACAAAAAAAACCTCCAAAATTCCGATGAAATTGTTACTTTGCATGGTGAAACATTCCTCTGATCATGAAGAATATAGCCATTTTCGCATCCGGCAGTGGCACCAATGCCGAAAACATTGCGGCACATTTCCGGGGAAATCCGCAGGTCTGCGTAAGGCTTATCCTGTCCAACCGGCCGGATGCCCTTGTGCTGAAGCGGGCCGAAAAGTTGGGCATTCCCACCTATGTCTTCAGCCGTTATCAGTTGTATCAGACAGATGACATTTTGAACATCCTGAAAGAGAACATGATCTGTCTGATCGTGCTGGCCGGTTTTCTCTGGCTGGTCCCAGTCCATATCCTGAAAGCCTATCCCAACAGGATCATCAACATCCACCCCGCCCTGCTGCCCCAATATGGCGGAAAAGGATTCTATGGTTCAGTCGTCCACGAGGCAGTGATCCGCTCAGGGGACAAAGAATCGGGCATCACGATCCACTACGTCAACGAGGTCTACGATTCCGGCCAGGTCATTTTCCAGGCACGCTGCCCGGTGGAACCGGATGATACTCCGGAGAGCCTGGCCCGGAAAGTGCATCAGCTGGAGTATACCTATTTCCCAGTGATCATTGAGAAGCTGCTTCTTGATTGAATATCCAACATACGAACATACGAAGGCGAGGTTGAAGGTTAAGTAGAAGTTGATCTACTTCCACTTCGTATGTTCGTATGTTCTGTGATCAAATAAAAAACAGCACAACTCCACCTACCGAAACAAACGCCCCGAGCACTTCCTTCCAGGTGACCTTTTCCTTAAAGATCAGTACGGAAGGCAGGATGATGAACACCGGTACGATCGCCATGATTGTGGAGGCAATGCCGGTGGATGTATACTGCACCGCCAGCAGCGAAAAGGACACGCCCAGGAAGGGGCCGAAGACGGATCCAAGGGCGATCAGCAGCATCCCTTTCTTATCCTGTACCGCCTGTGTCACCCTGTACCATCGTTTCACGGCAGGGATCACCAGGGCAAAACCGATGGTCCCGGCCAGCACCCGGATCTGGTTGGCTGAAAATGCATTATAACTGCCCATCCCGTACTTGCTCAGCACAAGCCCCACTGCCTGTCCTGCAGCGCCTCCAAAGGCCAGCAATAAGCCTTTCACGGGATGACGGACGTGTATCTTCTCTTCCCTGCCGGTCTTTCCGAAAATGGCCAGCCCAATTCCGGCCAGTGTGAGGGCCATACCCAGAAAATTCATCAGCGTCATGACTTCTCCAAGGATGATCCATCCTACCAGTGCTGTAATAGGCGGTACCAGGGTCATCACCAGCATGGCGACACGTGCGCTGATGATCGTGTAGGACTCAAACAGCATCAGATCACCGATCACAAATCCCACAAGTCCCGACAGGATCATCCAGAACCATGTGTGCCCTGAGGCATCCAGTGGAAAAGCCATGCCCCTGAGGAAGAAATTGACAATGCAAAGGATAACAAAGGCAAGGATCAGCCGGAACAGGTTCACTGCAAGCGAACCCACACGCTTGCTGGCAGCCTCAAAAGTAAGGGCGGTGACGGTCCAGAAAATTGCAGTGGCTAACGCCGAGAATTCACCGGTGTGGGAGGAAATGAAAGACATCGCACAAACATATAAAATCCCAAATCACAGGATCTAAATCACAGGCAAATCAAAAAAGACAAATTCCAAGATCGGTCATAAAAGCACCTGAAGTTTGGAATTTGAATCCTGGAATTCGTTTGGATTTTGGATCCCGGGATTTGGTATTTACATCATTGAATATTTGACACAGCCTTGGCTGCAGCTTCCAATGTTGCATTCCCCGAAATCCCGCTCCCCACGGCCTGCTGCATCCACTCCTGGGGAACGACGGTACCCAGCGTAAAGATACGCTGCACTTCGTCAGCAAAATTCTTTCCCTGCATGAACTGCTCCAGCTGAAAATCGATCAGATGGCCCACCGGGTAAGCAGGCAGATACAGCGTCCGGTAGATCATATGGGAATAAATGGCCAGAACGGGTTCATCCTTCGATCCAAAGACATCTGCATAATACCTGTTCCAGATATCTTTTGCAATGGTGATCACCGCATCCTTCAGCTGAGCCGGAGTGGCATCCGGGTGCTCATACATCCAGCGCCAGGTGTACATATCCACCAGCGACACACCCATGATCTCATAAGCAGCCCAGGCATTGTCAAGGGCCAGCATCTTTTCCTTGTCCGGATCGTTGTCCCTTATTCCCAGCAGTTCCAGATCACGTTTCTGGAACATGAACGCCAGCGCCTCGGTGAAGGCTGTGTTAGGTACGCCATTGAGTATATAATAGTCAACATCCTGAAGCGACAAGGTCTGTTCCACGTTGTGCCCAAATTCGTGCGTGGCAATGTTGTAACCCTTGTAATTCATTCCCTCCGGATCAATCCTGGTTCTCAGATGGGCTTTCTCTGACTTCATCTCAGCGCCCGCCGCATGACCGATCCCCCGTGAAGCATCCACCTGTATCTTCGACGCAATGTCAGCTGCTTTATCCGGAGTGAATCCTACTTTCATCAAAATGTTGGGCAGGTCTTTTTCGAACGCCTCCCTGGAAGGGTATTTGGCATTGACGATCCTGTTGAGCTCTTCTTCTGAAATGCTGCTGCGCGACTTGAATCCGCTGTACCAGATGTCGAAAGGCTGCAGATCCCTGCCCAGGCGCTCCCTGACCAGCTGGCCGACGTCCCGGATAACAGGCGAGGAAATGAAATCCACGAACATCTTCTCCACATCGGCATACGGGATCTCCATCTCGAGCTCAAAGTTCCTGTCTACATAATTCGGGTAGTTGGGCTGGTAAGGATCGATGTCCTTCATGGCCCTGAAATTATTCAGCCAGTAAGAATACCTTGTGTCAGGCTCTCGCCGGGACTCTATCGGCCGGCCATCTTTATACACCTGATTTTTATACGGATCCCACTGGTACTCATTCTTATTGATCACTGCCTCGGGAATCGACTGATCGATGATCCGTTGCATCACCTGATAGATCATCTGCTGTTTGACCAGTCCGGTCGGCTTGTTGTAATGTGCCTTGAGCTCATCGCGAAGACCCCAGTGGGTGATCAGGCGCAGATCTTCAGGGAAATAGGTGTTCATGGCTGAATCGACCAGCTTGCCCATGAAAATATTATACGACTGGATATACGTGTTCGCCTCGGTACCGGCCCGGTACAGCGCCTGATAGAGTTCAGGCGGTACGCGCGAGGTGAAGAGATCTCCCATGCGGGTATAAGCCCATTGTTGGCGGGTCCAGCCCCTGCCCAAGTCCGTCTTCTCTTTCAGGGAATAAAACGGAAAGTTCAGGGCGATAATGAAGGCAATCTTATTATTGTAAAAATCTTCCGTCACATGAGAACCTGGATTATATGCCCCGAACATCTCGTCAATGGCCGTTATTTCGCCCATATCCAGATCCAGGGGTTCATTCAGCTGGAGGATCATTTTATTGAAATTTCCACTGACCACCTCCAGGTAACGGGAAAGCTTCGTGAATAACACCTCCAGCTCTGTTTCGTCACCGATGAAGTGGGTTTTACAGAAATCCTCAAAATCAGCTTCTGATCCATCTGACTGATGCCAGAGGGACGCAACCTGCTGTACCCCCCGTTCAATGCGAAAGCGATTCATTTCGCCATGTGCCCGGATCAATGTGTCGGCGACCGTTGTCCGGTGTTCACCGGTAATGAGCATCACTGGCCCGGAAGCCGGCTTTTCTGCCGGCTGAGGCTGCTGGCAACCCAGCCATAAGGAGGCCATAGTCATCACTATGGCCATCAGCATAACGTTTTTCATCACTGTTAAAATTTAAGAAATTATTGAAGCAAAGGTAGAAGAATCTACCTTATGAATTCGTCTGGATCATCTCAATGATCACAGAAACAATGCTGCCATGCTTTTTCCAGCGGCATTTTTTGATCGTGTACGTGTAATGGCTGTCCTTCGTCTTAATAAGGATTTCCGGAGGGAGAACGGATCGGAAGAAATAAGCGAGATCGGACAACAGAACGGTTGTTGAAAAACGATGATGCCATTTCTGATGGTTTTCCAGATCGATGAACAACTTTGTTGCCTTACAGACGGTTTCGCCCTCCCCTGTCCTGAGGACCAGGCTTACAGCTGGGTCAGCGGAGGAAAGGAAGTATGAAAAGTTGACGGTTGCCGAGTCCCTGCTTGACAGGTAACTGATGTCGAAGATCAGAGGGCTTCTGGAAACATCTTCCTGAAAATCATCCAGGGGAAAGAAAAAATAGAGCATGCCACTATCCATGATGGCTGCCGTATAATAGTTGGATAGCTTTTGTGCCGATCCTGTAAATGAGGACGGGAAAAATGCAATCAACAAAAGAATGATCAGGGATATTTCCCTTTTTACGCCAAGAGGGAACGTACCTGCGGGCGTTCCCTCTCTCTTGTCATTCGCCATATACCACAACCTTGTATCTGGCATAGATCCCAAGGATACCGGTCACATGCTCATCCACATGGTGGATCTTTGTGATCCCGGCCGACTTGGCAGCTGCGTCGATGCTGGCATCACCCAGGGCGACAATACCCAGAATGGAAGTTGCCTCAGCAGTGCCAACCCTGTCCGCTCCCGTGTTGCTGGTCACGGCAAACGGCGCTTTAACATCCGAATAGATGAATCCTGTAAGAGGTGTCTTGACGACAGCACACCCAGCCAGGAAAAACACTCCGATAAGTAACACCATTAATTTTTTCATAGGTCCTTCTTTTTAATGAAACATCGGTTAATGTGTTTTGAAAATATATTCAAAGATACGGTGACTATTAAAAAAATTGGTTGTTTTTTTTGATAAAATTTACCGTTCCTATAGTCACATTCAACACCCATCAAGATGAACTTCCGCATGCTCATGCCGGATACGAATCACGGGAGGACGGTGGATTCACCTGTTATTTTTCCGGGGGCATCCTGGTTACCATATCTGTTGAACCAGCAGATCTTTTCCAATTCCTTCCTCTTCTTTTTCCTGAGCGTATAATCCGGCACAGGATACCCGACGGCGATCAGGAGCGCCACATTTTTCTCCCTGGGAATATGAAGCAGCCCTTTTACCTTCTTTTCATCGAACCACCCCAGCATGCAGGTCCCCAGTCCCAGCTCCGCCGCCTGAAGGCAGAAATGTTCGGCGGTGATTCCAATGTCGATCAAAGGCCACTCTTTATGCTTTAGCCGCACACCCAGCTCAGTGATGATCCTGGGCTTCTCTAGCACGATCGCCAGAATGACCGGTGCATGAAGAACAAAACGGTTGAAACCTACGATCGTGGAATAGGTGGTATGGGCCACCTCTTTTCTCAGCTCAGGTTCATTCACCACGATGAACGACCAGGGCTGGGAATTGCTTGCAGAAGGAGCAAGCCTGGCTGCATTAAGACACTTCATCAGCTTCTCACCCTCGATGAGGCGGGAATCAAAACGGCGAACGCTTTGCCGTAACAAGATCAGTTCTGAAAAATCCACGGTCGTCCCCCTCAGATTAATTTTTTGATTTCCATCAGCCTGAAGATCGCCTCCGCCAGTTCTTCAGCTGAAAAGGACTGGCAGTTGATGACCGCATCGAACAGTTCCAGATCTGAAGCTCCTTTCCTGAAATCCGACAGCAGCTTTGCACGGCCCTTATCGGTTTCCTGCACATATTTCAGGGCTTCGGCAGGGGAAATGCCATGCTTCCTGCTGATCATATCACTCCGCCACTCCAAAGGTGCCTGCAGCTTGATGTGCAACGCCCTGGGATAGTCACGGGCAATGACCACTCCCGCCCTGCCCACAATGACCACATTGCCCTGTCCTGCGTAGAACCGGATGACATTGGTGATCGTCTTCCTGATCTGCCGGTCGCTCTTGTAATATTTCGACGACATGGAAAGTACCATTTCATCCAGAAGGGTCTTTTTCTCCCCTTTGAATATAGGCTCCAGCATGGAAGGGTGCAACTCCAGCTCCCTGGCCGCCAGTTCGATCACCTCTTTGTTGATGACCTTCCAATCTTTCCTATCCTTCTTTCCTGCCTGCAGCTGATTCAGCCTCTGTATCAGATTCACCGCCACCGTGGTTCCTGAACAACCGGCCTCCCTAGAGAGGGTCACCACCGGCAAAGGACCGGTTTTCTTAGGAGTCAGCGGCAGGACCTCCCCCCTGTACCGCTCCTCCATGTACTTCATCAATAAATTTACCATCGTTGAATCTAATTGCTTACATCCATAAACTGCCTTTTATAAAGTATAACAACAAATAACTATAAATAACTACGAATAACTATGAATGACCATGAATAACTATTTCTTCCCGTACCCCTCTTTCCCCAGCAACGTGAACATCTTGTTCTTGTATGCCTCTACGCCGGGCTGGTCAAAAGGATTTACCCCCAGCAAGTATCCGCTCAAAGCGCATGCATACTCGAAAAAATACAGCAACTGCCCAAGGTTGAATTCATCCAGCCGTTCCATTTCCAGCGTCAGCACCGGCACCTGTCCTTCCACATGGGCCATGAGCGTTCCAAGAGCCGCCATGCAGTTGACCTCTTCCAGTTTTTTCCCGGCAATGTAGTTCAATCCGTCCAGATCGTCTTGAACTCTGGGAATGGTCAGGTGTTTTGCGGTCTGGTTCACCAGGATCATGGTCTCAAACAGGTGGCGCACTCCTTCCTGAATGTACTGTCCCATGGAATGCAGGTCGCTGGTGAAGCTGACACTGGCAGGGAACAATCCTTTTTGCTCTTTGCCTTCACTTTCTCCGTAAAGTTGTTTCCACCACTCGGCCAGAAAAGAGAGCGACGGCAGGTAACTGACCAGGACCTCGATGGCTTTACCCTGCTGATGAAGTGCATATCGGTTAGCAGCATACATGGCGGCCGGATTTTCATCAAGCCGTGCATTCTTCGCAGCGATCCGTTCCATGTGCTGAGCCCCGTCAAGCAGGCTGCGGATGTCAAGGCCTGCCACGGCGACCGGCAGTAATCCCACTGGAGTCAGCACCGAATACCTCCCGCCGATGTCATCAGGCACGACATAAGAGGAATATCCCTCCTCATCGGATAGTTTTTTCAACGCTCCCTTCGACCGGTCCGTGATGGCGATGATCCGTTTTCTGGCTTTTTCACGTCCGTATTTCCTTTCCAGATGATCCTTCAGCAGGCGGAACGCAATGGCCGGCTCGGTGGTCGTACCCGATTTGGATATGACCGCAAGTCCGTAATCGGATTGATCCAGGAGATTGAGCAGGCTGGCATGATAATCCTCCCCGATGTGATGCCCGGCAAACAGAATGACCGGAGCCTTTGGGGCTGGATCCATCGTGTGAAAAGGATCAGACAGGGCTTCAATGACTGCCCTGGATCCGAGGTACGAACCGCCAATGCCCACCACCACGAAAACCCGGGCCATCTCCTGCATCCTGGCCGCATCTTCCAGAATGCGGCTGATCAGACCTTGATCTGTCCGGGAAGGTAAATCCACCCAGCCAAGAAAATTACTGCCTCTGCCTGTCTTTCCTGCCAGTGCTTGCTGATGCCTTTCAAGATCTCCCTGTAACCGCTCAATGCTTCCCTTTTCCAGAAATTCCACAGCATGGGATATGTCGATGTTCAGTGTTTTCATACCTGTTTTGATAATTTTCGTTTAAAAATACAAAATCCTGCGACCGGAGTCAACAGGCAGCCGATTCACCTCCGGTTGCAATAATACTAAATTTTACCCGATGCCGGGTAGGACGCCCGGGTACTGCCGACCGGAATTACTTCCCGGGCTTTCCATACGGAACCGGCAACGCCTGCGTTAATAATTGTTAAATTGCCGAACATTTTGATAATCAGTAACTATTTTTGCAATCCTGAAGAACCTGAGGATGAACCAGAAGTACATTGTCTTCATTACGGTCATCATGTCCCTGGCTTTGATCGGACTGGTCAGCATCCAGGTGTATTGGATCGATAATGCCGTGAAGGTCAGGCAATCTGTTTTTGACCGCAGTGTGCATGAAGCGGTCACTCAGGTGGTC
The DNA here is from genome assembly GCA_028716265.1 of Bacteroidales bacterium. Classification (GTDB taxonomy): domain Bacteria; phylum Bacteroidota; class Bacteroidia; order Bacteroidales; family JAGONC01; genus JAGONC01. Next base: position 34,417 of record JAQUQD010000008.1, read on the forward strand.
TATAAGCTCGAAAAAAGCGAGATGACTGAACAGATACGCAAGAAAGAGAGCTTTTTCGACCGGGGTTCCGACATTTTCCGCAGTATTGATTCGATCAACCTTCTTTATTACCAGGAACTGGAATCGCTCCAGGGTAAAGGACAGGATCAGCTGCTGCCTTCCGACAGTGCGGCCAGGAAACGCCTGACCGAATTGCTGCGCAACAAATCTTCCCTCTTCAATGACGTCTTTGAAGACATGTACGCCTTCCGGCACTTTATGGATATCGAACAACGGATCAATCCTACGCATCTTGACTCCCTCATCCGGAATGAACTCGCCCGAAAGGGCATCCAGACGGAATATGAATACGGTGTCTACAGCACCTCACGTGGCCGGCTGGTCATAGAAAAGACAGGTACCTACAGCAGGGAACTCCTGGAAAAGAGCATGGGCTTTACCCTTTTCCCCGGGGATGCGTTCACGTCTCCTGACTACCTGATGATCTATTTCCCCAGGGAAAAACATTTCCTGCTCACTCAGATGGCAGGCATGCTCAGCATATCCATATTTCTTATTCTGGTCATCATCATCTCCTTTATCCTTACCCTCAACTCGGTTCTGAAGGAAAAGAAGCTTGCCGGTATGAAAACGGACTTCATCAACAACATGACGCATGAATTCAAAACCCCCATCTCCACCATATCCCTGGCCTGCGAAGCATTGTCCGACAACGATTTAAAAAACATAGAAGGCATCGCCGATAACTATATCAAGATCATCGGAGAGGAGAACAAACGCCTGGGCATCATGGCGGAGAAGATCCTGCAGACTGCCGTACTGGAAAAAGGAAAGCTGAAACTTTCAATCGAAGAAGTGGATATCCATAAGATCCTGGTGGATGTGATCAACAACATCGCCATCCAGGTGGAGATCAACGACGGGACCATCATCAAGGACTTTGAGGCAATCTCACCCGATATTCAGGCTGATAAAGTCCATCTTTCGAATGTGTTCTATAACCTGCTTGAAAATGCCAACAAATACTCCCCAAAGAAGCCGCATATCGTGGTCAGTACCCGGAACGCGGAGGGAGGGGTTGAGATTGCTTTCAGGGATAACGGGATCGGCATCAGTAAGTCAGATCAGAAAAAGATCTTTGAGAAACTATACCGGGTACCTCAGGGGGATATCCATAATTTCAAGGGTTTCGGACTGGGATTGAGCTATGTGAAAGCCATTATTGAAAAACATAAGGGCCAGATCCGCCTGGAAAGCGAAGAAGGCAAAGGAAGCACATTCACGGTATTTTTACCGTTAAACCAGTGATGTATGTTGCAAGTTGAGGGAAATCCAATAATAATAGACCTATCATACTAAATACTACATATTTTCATCCTTCATTCTTCATACTAAAACATGAACCCTATGACCACCACTCCAGTTAAAGTACTGCTTGCCGAGGACGACCGGAACCTGGGTAACATCCTGAAAGCCTATCTGGAGGCAAAAGGATACCCTACCCGTTTGACCGTGAATGGAGAAGAGGCCTTCAATGCATATCAGAGGGAAAATTTCAACTTCTGCATCATTGATATCATGATGCCAGTGAAAGACGGCTTCTCACTAGTCAAAGAGATCAGGAGCATCGACAAAAAGATACCCATCCTGTTCCTGACCGCGAAATCACTGCCCGAAGATAAGCTGAAAGGATTCGAGCTGGGTGCCGATGATTACATCTCCAAGCCTTTCAGCATGGAAGAGCTGCTGGCCCGGATGCAGGCCATTCTCCGGCGATCGGGCCAGGATAAGGAAAAAACTCCTGAAACCCTGGTCTTTGCCATCGGAGATTATGTGTTTGACTACCCAAGGCAGATACTCAAATGGAAAAACTCGGTGCAGAAACTGACCTCCAAGGAGGCCGAACTGCTGAAGCTGCTCTGCGAAGCCAGGAACGAGGTGCTGGACCGCCGTTATGCGCTCCATAAGATCTGGTTCGACGACAGCTATTTCAATGCCCGGAGCATGGATGTCTACATCGCCAAGCTGAGGAAGTATTTAAAAGACGATCCCAGGGTGGAATTGATGAACGTGCATGGAATAGGATTCAAACTGATGCAGCCGTAAAAAAAGGCAACCGGTCTGTCACCGGTTGCCTTTACTTGCTTACAACCAAAAAATAACCATGAAAAAGTTTACTGCTAATTGATCATTGTTTTTCCTATAATGTCCCTTGCTACAATGGTCAATAAAAAAAGCGCGACGATCAGGATAAATATAATAACTTTTGAATGAATAAGTCGCGGAATTATTTTTTTCACATTTAGTATCAGTGCCTTCACCTTACCGTATTTAATTCATCATTTCCGTTTTCTGTGACATTCTAAAGATGTAACCTGCCGTATAAAGGTTGCGTACACTGAAAAATTTTTGCCTGTGTTTATAAAAAAGACCTTCCCCAACGCAACCAATCCCATCCCCTTTTCATCTATTGAACGTTATCCGTTCTTTGAATCCATGGGGAAAAATCGCTACTTTTGTTTTATTAAGCTTCTTAAGCGTTGAATCATTAACGTGTGAACGAAGATACCCTTGATGAGATTATAAAAGGGTGTAAAGCCGGAAAGGTCAAAGATCAGGAAAGGCTGTTCAACCTTTACTCCGAAACGATGTTCGGCGTATGTCTTTACTATTCGCGGGATCATTCGGATGCGGAAGACCTTTTGCATGAGGGTTTCCTCAAGATCTTCCAGCATATCGGCACCTACCGCTACCAGGGATCCTTTGAAGGATGGATGCGCAAGATCATGGTCAATACGTCCCTGGAACGTTTCCGGAAAGAGCGCCATCTGTATCCGTTGAGCGAAGTGGAGAATACCCTGGAGGACGTGATGGAAGAGAATATCATCGGCCAGATCTCCACCAGGGATCTGATCAGGATGATACAGGATCTCTCACCACGGTACCGGATGGTGTTCAACCTTTATGCGGTAGAAGGGTACTCGCACAGGGAGATCAGCACGATGCTGGGCATCACCGAGGGCACATCAAAGTCCAACCTGGCAAGAGCTCGGGCGATCCTGCAGCGAAACGTAAAACAGTATTTCCTCACGGACAGCAAAACGGCCAAATAAACAAGATGCAGGACGAATACAGAAATCTGGATCAGTTTTTTGCGGAATCGCTGAAAGGCTATTGCGAGAAACCGCCTGACGATGCCTGGCAGAGGCTGGAGGAGGATCTGCTGGCGGCGCGCCGTCACCGCCGCGTGGTCCTTTACCGGTGGACCGCCGCGGCAGCCGTGCTGCTGATCGCCCTGACCGCCGGATATTATTTTGCCTTCATCACTCCAGGCCATCAACCGAACGATCAGACTCTGTCCCAGGTGCAGACTCCTGCAACAGGCCAGCCAACTCAGCCTGTTGCTCCCAAAATGGACATCACCGGCAATATCCCGGAGGAACCGACACAAACGGCAGTCCCTCCTTCTTCCGAAGGATTCACTGATATGATCAGCAGGACCGATATACGCCAAGGTGTTTCTTCCGGTGCCTTAAAAGTTTCTGAGCAAGAAGGCGCTACCCCGCAGCTAACGGATGAAATCCCAACCGGCACTCCGGTGAAAGATGAAATTCAAAAGGAAGAAACTCCGGCTCAGGCTGCCGGAAATGAATCCGCTGAACCCGCGCCGATGGAAAAACAGGTCCCTGATCTCCTGAAACCGGAACAGAAGAACATCCTGACCGGACCGCTGACAGAATTCACCTTTGAGGATCGGCCGGAAGAAAAAACAACCACATCCAGGTGGAGCATCGGTGGCAGTTTTGCACCTGTCTATGCCTACCGGAACATACAGATCAATGCCGAAGAGCTGCCCCCGGACGTGAATCCCGATATGAGCTACTACAATGACTCGGAGGAGCCCATGTACTCTTACTCGGGGGGAGTTGATCTTACGGTTCAGATGAAAAATAAGTGGGCATTCCAGACAGGGCTTTACCTTTCCAACCTCGGCCATGTCAACGAAGATGTGATCGCATACGAGGTGGAGGGGGAGAAAGACCTGATGAAAACCTCCTCTTCCACAGGTATGATCCGGATCATCACTTCCAGCCTTCCCGAAGAATTTGTGGATAATTCCGTCCGGCGTGATTCCCTCACCGACGCGGTGTACATCAGCTCCGACATCCGCCAGTCGTTCACCTACCTGGAGTTACCTCTGCTGGTGCGCTATTCATTCCTTGATAAACGCTTTGGACTGAACCTCACCGGCGGTTTCAGCCCCGGGATCATGACGGACTATAAGGCTCAGTTTACCTACGAAGGTGAACGGATCGACCTCAAGAATGAAAACGATTTTTACAACATGATCCTGAACACTCAGGTCGGAGTCGGCATCCACTACAGGATCACCGGATCCCTTTCCATCAGCCTGGATCCCGCTTTCAAATACTCCCTGAATTCCATCCGCAAGGATCACTCGATCCAGTATCATCCGTATTCCATTTCAGTATTTACCGGGGTAAGATACTCCTTCTGAATATCCATTAACGATTAACCAGGTAAATCAGCAATGGCTATTCAAAGAGACCTTTTACCCGCGGTTTTCCCGGTATAAATTCTTTTAAATAAAACGGCTCAAAATAAGCCACATCCACGAACTGTTTTTTCTGGTAATGTTCCTCTGCAGATGGGATTAGATGAGCAGCCGACGAAAGGAAAGATTCATGAAAGACAGCATTGGGATGCTTTTCGAGCATTGCCCGACATTTGGCAGCTCCGTCGCCGCAAAAGACGATCGTATGATCCTTCAGGACATCGGAAAAAGATTCCGCGGTAATGATCTCGGCCCGGATCTCTCTTTTCTTTTGGTTATCCATATCATACAGCGCAGAATATACCTCCATTCGACGGGCATCGATCATGGGGCAGAAAAGAAGATCTCGGGATGTCATCCCTTGCTGAAGGATGTCATCCCTCATCCCCCGGGCAAGCGACTGCAGGGAACTGATGGCGATCATCGGCTTCTCCAGCGCAAAGCACAATCCCTTGGCTGTGCTGACACCGATCCGCAGGCCGGTGTAGGATCCGGGGCCTTCACTCACAGCAATGGCATCCACTATCGGCAGTGTAATGCCGGCTGCTGCCACCACCTCTTCAATAAACGAAATGATCCGTGCAGAATGAGCGTTGGGGACAGAGGATTCTTTCAGATGCCACAGTTCTCTATCCCTTCCCAGTGCAACGGAACAGACTGCCGTGGCTGTCTCAAGACATAAAATGACGGCCATCGGGGATCATTCTTCGGTGAAGAGCTCCGATTTATCCACTTTCTTGACTTCATCCCCGTTTTTGAGCATCTTGGTAATCGCCCGGTAAGGAGCGGTGATCACCTCCTGGCCCGGCTCAAGGCCTTCCAGGATCTGAATAAAGGTATTGTCCTGGATGCCGGTCTTCACCTTCTGCAATCTGGCCACCCCGTCGTCATACAGGAATACGTACTCCTGAAATTCATCAGCGGATTTGGCTTCCTTCTTTTCCATGTCGGGATTTTCACTCCCTGGAGGACCCTCAGGACTGTCTTGTTGTACCTCTTTCTTTTCTACCACTTTACCGGTGGTATCGGCCCGAGTTGTAACCGACTGGATAGGGATGGTCAGTACATCACCAGCGGTTTCCGTCTGTATATCCACTGTTGCCGACATGCCCGGCCGGAAAGGTGTAAATCCGCTGGTATCGGAAGAAGCCAGATCGGCATAGGATTCAGGCAGGACACGGATCTTTACATTAAAATTGGTCACCTGGTCCACGCTGGTTCCGGTGACATTGGCTGAGGTGGCAATCTCGCTGACAATGCCCTTGAACTTGCGGTTCAGGTAGGCGTCTACCTCGACCAGGGCCGTGTCAAACAAAGCCACACGCACGATATCGTTTTCATTCACTTCCACATTCACTTCCATCAGGTTCAGGTTGGCGATCCGCATCAGTTCCGTTCCGGCGGAGAACTGGGAGGCTCCTGCCACCCGCTCTCCTTTTTCAACGCTGAGTTTGGATACAGTGCCGTCGGTAGGGGCAAAGATGGCGGTTTTGGTAAGATTCTCTCTGGCTTCCTTGACCGAAGCACCAGCGCTCTTTACGCCGAAGTCAGCCGATGCCACATTCTGTTCTGCGGCATTGACCTCTGCTTTGGCCACATCGTAGTTCGAACGGGCTGCATCCCATTCGGCATCCGAAATGACTTTCTGCTCCCAGAGGGTCTTGCTCCGGTTATAGGATAACTCCGCGTTGACGAACTGGGCGTTGACCTGTGCCAGCCTGGCCCTGGCATTGGCGAGGCCTGCCTGCTGGGAATTGTAATTGGCCACCGTGCGCTCGTAATTCGACTGGTAAAGCTCCGGATCGATCTTGGCAAGCAGTTCGCCCTGCTTCACCTGGTCCCCTTCCTTCACTGTAAGTTCTACAACTTCCCCGGAAATATACGGAGTGATCTTGACTTCTGTTTCCGGCTGGATCTTCCCGTTGGCGGATACGGTCTCGATGATCGTACGTTTCTCTGCCAATTCGGTGGTGACTTTAATGGAATCATCCTTACCGATCCATCCTTTTTTCCTGGCAACAGCCAGAAGAACAAGGAGCAGAATGGCAACGATAATAAGTATTCGAATGAGGGTTTTTCTTTTCATTTTTAAGGCATTGGAATATCAGGATGTAAAAGTAATGAATCTCGGGCAAATAATACCGGAAAATAGTTGTCGCATATAACCGGTACAAATCATATTATCGTTTCAATGTCAAAGGCTTGCCCATGTAGAAATCCAGGGTGGTAATTTTAAAGATGTAATCATATTTAGCCTGGATCAGCTCCGCCTGAGCCTTGGTCAGTTCTTTCTTGGCTTCATTGTATTCCACCGAATTGATCAGACCGACATTGAATTTCTGGTCTGCATAGTTGAACGATTCCGATGTGGCTTCCACTTTCTTTTCGGCAGCGGTGTGCGTCTTCAGTGCAGCAACTGCATCGGCATACGCCTGCTGGATGACTTTTCTCAGCTGCAGCCTGGTACGCTCCAGAGTGTAATTGGCGTTGCTGATGCCGATCTTGGCCTTGGCTATATTTGATCGTACCATCCAGCCATCGAAAATGGGGATATACAGGTTCACCATGATGGATTTGTTCATATTGTCGCTGATCTGGTCGCCGAAGAGCTTGGTGTCATAATCCTTGTAGTCGGTGTAGCGAAGGCTGTAAACATCCACAGGCTCTGTTGAGCCAGTAAAGCCGATCTTACGGGGAGGAACTTCGAACGGATCGATTCCTTTGTCATAATCCTTTGCCGCACCGGAATACCCTGTTCCCCAGGAGCCCGAAAATCCAAAAGAGGGACTTAACGCTCCACGGGCCAGGGCCAGGGTTTTTTCACTGCTTTGTACGCTGACCTCTGCGCTTTTGATATCCGGTCTGGAATTCAGGGCGATCTCATAGATGGCGTCGGCGCCCAGGGGTGTTTCCGGGGCCTTCACCGTACTCAGGTCAGGCTCTTCTATTTCGAAGCCCTCGGTGGAGGGAAGATCCAGCAGCTGAACCAGGGTAAGATAGGAAATATCGAGGTTGTTCTGTACATTGATCAGATTGAGCTCTTCCGTGGCCAGTTGCGCTTCGATCAGCAACAGGTCGCCCCTGGCCAGTGTCCCCGCCTCCACCATCTTTTTCGTACGGTCAACCTGCTGCTGGGTGATGTCCAGCTGCGCTTCAGCGACACGCTCCAGCTCGCCGTAATAAAGAATCTGCAGATAAGCTGCCGCAATACTCATCGATACGTCATCCATGAATTTATCCACTGAATACTTGGTCGACAGGAGGTCTAGCTCATTCTTTTTGATCTGGTTCATCTGCTGCAGGCCGTTGAATAGGGTGAACTGGCTCGAAAGATAAAAATTGTTCGACCTGACTCGCTCGGTGGCAAATTCATTTGTGTACATGTCGATGGTCTGGCCCCAGTTGTACCCATGGGAGGCATATCCGTTGAGATCCGGCAGCATGCCCAGCTTGCTCTGAAGGAGCGTCTGCTCACCGTTTTCAATGCTCAGCATCTGCTGCTTCACATCAATGTTGTTGGTCAGCGCATAATCAATACAATCCTCCAGGGTCCATACCTTCTGGGCATAACTTACCAGCATGCTGGTAAATAATACAGCAATGGACAAAAAGATTTTTTTCATTGTATGATGGAATTAGGATTTTACAAAAATGGCGCAACGAAGGTATAAAAAGTATGCCATATTATAATCATTTGAATATGTGATCATTACGACTCCATTCCCATGGATGGTTGTCCAGAACCGTTCAATAACAGTTCGATTCTGAACAGGAATGAACGATCAAATGTACAGAGAATTCAGTCAGGTGCAACATCATCGGATGGTGATTGAGTCAGTGAAAATTTTAGCGTAAGCAAGAGAAATCTTATTAATATTGTAGTTCTTAAAAACGACAGCAATGAGAATCCTGTTATTCGCTTTTCTTGTCATCTTCTCCCAGATCGCCTGCTCTCAATCCAGCGATGGTTTTATGGGTATCATGATGGGAGTCGCCGTTCCCCTGGGCGATTTTGCCAGTACCGACTATGACAATGTGCAGGCTGGCTATGCCACCACCAGCTTTAATCTGACCATGGATGGTGCCTATCTGGTCAATGACTACCTGGGTTTCGGGGGAGCCGTATCCTTTTCCAACAATTCACTCAATACCGGTGCGATCAAAACCAACCTGGAGCGGTATGTGCAAGATAATTACCCGGAAGCTGAACTGCCGGAAGACCTGACCCTGATCAGTTATGACCTTGGTGTATGGAACCATGTCAACCTGATGGTCGGCCCTTTCCTGTCCATTCCCGCCAACCGCATCCATTTTGATTTCAGGGCGCTGGGGGGCCTTTCCTTCGTCTTTCCGCCGGAGAGTGAAATGTACTTCATGACCGACGATGATGAGTTTCGCACGTACCGTGACAATAAGGGAAAAGTATCCTTAGGTTACATGGTGGGTGGGGGAATTCGGTATATGTCGCGCAAGAATGCGATCATCCGCCTGATGGCTGATTACTCATCCACCAAAACGACCATCGAGATCACCGACTACCATTTCGATATTGACCTCCCCGAAGAAAACCGGAAAACGGAACATACCCAGCCCATACACACGGTCACTGTAGGTCTGGGCATCGGCTGGGCCTTTTAGGTCAATCACTGTTATGAACTCCAGGGCATCCCGATAGATATCGGTGGTGGACTCTTATCGAACAGTCGTTCAGAGAGCTGACCTGAACTGCCTGAGAAACCGGATATCGTTCTCAAATAACAGGCGTATGTCGTTGATCTGATAACGCAGGATCGCTGTCCTTTCGATTCCCATGCCGAAGGCAAACCCGGTATATTCAGCGCTGTCGATGCCGCAGTTGTCAAGGACTGCCGGATCCACCATTCCGCAGCCGAGGATCTCGACCCAGCCTGTGTTCTTACAAATCCTGCATCCTTTGCCCCCGCAGAGAAAACAGGAGATGTCCATCTCTGCCGAAGGTTCCGTGAACGGGAAAAAGGAGGGGCGAAGCCGGATGCCGGTGTTTTCTCCGAACATCTCCCGTGCAAAATAGAGCAGGGTTTGTTTCAGATCTGCAAACGAGACGTTCCGGTCGACATACAATCCCTCCACCTGGTGGAACAGGCAGTGTGCGCGGGCGGATATGGCTTCGTTGCGGTAGACCCTTCCCGGGAACAGCGCGCGGATGGGAGGTCTGGTCTTCTCCATCGTCCTGATCTGTACCGAAGAGGTGTGGGTTCTCAGAAGGAAGGCAGGTTTTTCCTGCATGAAGAACGTGTCCTGCATATCCCTGGCCGGGTGCTCTTCCTGAAAATTCAGGGCAGAGAAATTATGCCAGTCGTCTTCAATGTCGGGACCTTCGGCAACGGTAAATCCGATCCTTGAAAAAATCGAGATGATCTCATTCCAGACAATGGAGACAGGATGCCGAGAACCGGTTTCCATAAAATCGGCAGGAAGGGTGAGGTCCTGTGCAGGTTTCTGCAGTGTTTCGGACGCCTCCAGCTGATGAAGTATCTGTTCGAATTTCTCCTGGGCTGCATTTTTCAGCTCATTCAGCATCAGGCCGATCTCCCGCCGCTGCTCGGCCGGAACATCTCTGAATTCGCCGAACAGGCCGGCAATGATGCCCTTTTTGCTCAGGAAACGGATACGGAACTCTTCCAGCTCTTCTTTGCGGGAAGTCTGAAAGTTGTGAATCTCTTCGACGTATGTATGGATCGTATCGTGCATGATAGTCTATTTCACAATCTTCATGGAGAAGGTTACTGGGGTGATCGGAACACTGGTTTGCTGATTGATTGGAACAGCGGCGATCTTATCCACCACATCCAGGCCCTGCACCACCTCTCCGAAAACCGTATAGGCCCCGTCAAGGTGAGGGGCGCCTCCAATGGTCTTGTAAACCTGGCGCTGTTCAGGGGTCATTTTCTTACCCGTCCTGGCTTCCATCTCATTCAGTTTATCATCCGTAAAAACGACTCCCTGAACGATATAGAACTGACATCCCGAAGAGGCTTTCTTAGGATTTACCTGATCTCCCTGACGTGCTGCAGCCAGCGCACCTTTTTTATGAAGGTGCTGAGTCCTGAATTCAGCAGGAACCGTGTAGCCGGGGTCCTGTGTGCCGTCTTTCCGGTGTCCGCCCTGGATCATGAATCCCTTGATCACCCGGTGAAAATTGGATCCTTCATACCATCCCTGGTTGATCATCTTGATGAAGTTATCCCTGTGCAGTGGCGTATCGTTGTAAAGAACAACCGTTATATTGCCCATGCTGGTGGTAATTAACACTTTTGTCTGATTGGTCGTTGCCGTCTGGCCCCATGCTGTTGCTGAATAAACCATCATGATTGCGAATAAAATAAATACTCTTTTCATCTTGCCTGATTGCTGTTTATGATTGCCTTTCTGATTGGAGTTAAGTAAAATGATAATATACAATAACCGTCACAAAAATAGTAAAGAGTAGGAAATAAATCATTTTTAAGTGAACCCCGGCTCTCAGAATTTCTTTTTCTTCATCGCTTCATTGAAGCAGGTCCGGCACAGGGGCTCATAACTTTCCCGCTCGCCGAGCACAACCCGCTTATTGTCGTCGATGGTCCGGAAAGAGTAATGGGCGAGGTTACCGCAACGGATGCAGATCGCATGGACCTTGGTCACAAATTCAGCGGTTGCGATCAGATCGGGCAAAGGGCCAAAAGGATTTCCAAGGTAATCTATGTCAAGGCCGGCGACAATGACCCTGATGCCGTTGTCGGCCAGATGGTTGCAGACATTGACCAGTTCGGCGTCAAAGAACTGGGCCTCATCGATACCCACCACATCCACCTCATTGCAGAGCAACAGGATCTGGGAGGCCGACTGCACGGGAGTGGAAGGGATGGACTTGGCATCGTGAGACACAACTTTTTCTTCGTCATACCGTTTATCAATCTCCGGCTTGAAGATCTCCACCCGCTGCCGGGCGATCTTTGCCCGGTTCAGACGCCGGATCAGCTCTTCGGTCTTGCCGGAAAACATCGATCCACAGATCACTTCAATGTAACCCGTACGGGGAGCACCCAGCGGAGATTTTTCCAGGAACATACGCAGAGCAATAAAGTATTCTTTATATCTTTAAACCCTCTTTGAGAAACACAAATTTAAAGAAAACCCCGGCTGTTCATCAATTCAACTGGAAAAAGTCATGAGAAAAAAAGAGCTTGTCCTGGAAGTCATTAAAGAAACCCTGGAATCGATCAATGAGGAGAATGAGATCGTTCAGTCGTATCAAACACCCATACCACAGATAGAGCTTGACATGATCCAGGAAAATATCCGGAAACTATACGCCAACTTCCGGTTACTGGATAAGTACAACCAGGAAGAATCAGAAGCCCCCGGTGTCTTCCAGCCGATCGATAAACCCATTTCCATTGGCTTTGAGAAAAAAAAGGAAGAGCTGCCGGCGGAAATACTGGCAGGGCAGGAATCCCCTGAAGTGGAACAGACTCCGGATACCGGTACGGAACCGGTGGCTGACGCAGAGCTCGAAGTAACTGCTGAGACTGACAAAACGGTTGAACAGACACAAAAGGTGGCAGATTATACCTTTGACCTTTTCTCTTCCCAGCCTGTAACCCTTGCCGACAAATTCCACAAGGATGGACGGACCGTTCACGAGCAGATCAGCAGCCAGGCGAGCAGTGAAAATATCGCTTCAAAGATCCAGCAAACTCCCATTACTGAACTCAAGTCAGTGATTGGTCTGAACGATAAGTTCATCTTTATCAATGAGTTGTTTCATGGCAATATGAAAGCATACCAGGAGACCATTCACTCCTTGGACCAGCTCACCACCCTCAATGATGCCATCCGTTATTTCACCGAAGTGAAGGACACCTTCGACATGAATGAAGAGCTGGAATCGTTCCGGAAACTGGCTGAGATGATCCAGAGAAAATTCAGAGGAAACGAACGATAAAAGGAGAGAGGAGAAAGGGAGGTATGAGATCCAAAGGACGAAGGATTGTATTTGGTTTGGCGCTCATGACAGCTGCACTGCAGTTGGCCGGGCAGGACCTGGATTATGTGAAGGGATGTGTGAACGAATTAGCGTCGCCAGGCATGCACGGCAGAAGCGTTGTGAATGAAGGAGACCAGAAGGCTTCCGCATTTCTGGCGGAAGAGTTTCAAAAGATCGGCCTCAAACCTTTTGGCACCACTTATTTTCAGGAATATCCCATTACCATCAACACTTTTCCGGGCAAGATCAGGTTCAGTGTGGACCATCATCCCCTGAAACCGGGCCGCGACTTCCTGATCTCCAGCAATTCTCAAGGGATAAGCGGTACTTTTGATCTTGTCTGGGCCACCAATGTTAGATCTGATTCTGTACTCAAGGCCCTTTCAGGAATGAACGGCAACGCATTCCTTGTGGCCAGCGACCAGCTGAACTATCTCAAAGAAATGGCTTCCATCCCTTTCAAAGGAATTATCTTCCTGAATAAGAATAAAATGAGCTGGCGAATTTCCAACGGAAAGAGCCTCAGCAAATGGATCGCCATCGACGCCAGTGAGGCATCCTTTCCTGAAAACAGTAAACAGATCACCCTGTCGTTCGAAAACCACTTCGTGGAAAAATACACCTCCCGAAACGTCATTGGTTATATCCAGGGCAAAAGCTGTCCTGACACTTTTCTGGTTTTTACCGCCCATTATGATCACCTGGGAAGAATGGGAAAGAACACCTACTTTCCCGGAGCTCATGACAATGCAAGTGGCACGGCAATGATGGCCGACCTGGCCAGACATTTTACCCTTCCTGAAAACCAGCCTGACTGCTCCATGGCGTTTATGGCTTTCAGCGGGGAAGAAGCCGGGCTCCTTGGCTCTGAATATTATGCCGGCCATCCCCTTTTCCCCCTGGATAAGATCCGGTTCCTGATCAACCTGGACCTGGTCAGCACCGGTTCCGACGGAATCATGGTGATCAACGGGGAAGATTTCAAAAAGGAATTTCAACTCCTTGTCGACCTGAACCAGGAAAAAAGCCTGGTCAAAGAAGTTAATAAAAGAGGTACTTCAAACAACAGCGACCACTACCCTTTTTACCGGAGGGGGGTACCCTGCTTTTTTATCCATACCCTGGGGGAATACAGCGAGTACCACACTGTGGATGACAAGCCGGAACGTTTGCCCTTTTCAGCCTACAACGAGTTCTTTACGCTGCTCACCCTTTTCGTTCAAAACCTTGAATAACGATCCAGATGGCCAAATTATACCTAGTACCCACACCTTTAGGCAACCTGGAAGACATGACACTGCGTGCGATCCGGATCCTGAAAGAAGCGGATCTGATCCTGGCAGAGGATACCCGGACCACAGGGGTACTCCTGAAACGATATGGAATCGCCACACGGATGTCATCCCACCATAAATTCAACGAACATCAGCAGGTGGAGGCTGTCGCCCAGCGAATCCTCAACGGTGAGAACATAGCCCTGGTGAGTGATGCCGGCACTCCGGGCATCTCCGATCCAGGATTCCTTCTGGTCAGGGAATGCATCCGGAAAGGAACAGAGGTGGAATGCCTGCCAGGACCCGTCGCCTTCGTCCCAGCCCTTCTGAACTCAGGACTTCCCGCCGAACCCTTCTATTTCGAAGGGTTCCTCCCCCAGAAAAAAGGCCGGCAAACACGCCTGAAGTACCTGGCTTCCCTGCCCTGTACACTAATCTTCTATGAATCACCCCACCGACTCGTAAAAACCCTGGAACAGCTTGCCTTATCCCTAGGTGAACAACGCCGGGCATCGGTTTCAAGGGAACTGACCAAAAAATTCGAAGAAACCCGCCGCGGAACGATCCGCGAACTCGCTCAGCACTTCGCCGCTAAACCCGCCAAGGGGGAGATCGTTATCGTTGTGGAGGGGGCATAAACAGTTGGCAGTTGGCAGTCTGCAGTCATAGTTTGGTAAGTTGTCCTTTCTTTATCGCCATCTGCCAATCGCCAACTTCTAATTGCAAATTACCGACTGCTGACTGCCAACCGCTTCCCGGTTGTCCGGCACTGGACAGTTCTGGACTTAATCGAACACTTTCCCGTGTTACAGAAACCATACCTTCCTTTGTAATATATTCATTTATAATGTGTTATCCAATTTGGCATACATCATGTTTATACATGGACCTGTCAACTAATGAAAAATTCCTGGCACCATGAAAACACTTGCGTCACTCCTGTCGGTGCTCCTGATCACTGCCTTTTCTGCCTTTGCCAGCACCATGAACGATTCTGATCCCAGCAGCGATCTCCCTTCCTGTTACCTATCAGTTCCCATGCCGGCCTTCAGCCTGGGGGAAGAGAGCTACATCGATGACATCCCGTTTGACACAGAGAAGATCTACAAACGGGCTTGCTGTTACTACAAACATTACGGCCATTATTCCACCGATCTTACTTTGGCAGAAGAGGATTACATCGAAGATATCCCCTTCAGCACCACAGAGATCGCCAGCACAGTCATGAACGGGACCTATTTGATGAACTCCTGCCGGCATACTTTCTTCCTGCCGGAAGAACCTTATATCGACGATATTCCCTTCAAAACAGAAGATGTCATAGCCGATTCGCTGGAAAAGGATGAGAACAAAAAGGAATCCTATACCATCACTTCCTTTAACCTGAAGGATGAAGAATACATCGACGATATTCCATGGAACACGAGGGAAATCTTTGCGGAGGCGATCCATTATCCTGAATTTGCCAGAAGGTACAACATGGAAGGATCGGTCCTTGTCACTTTTCATTATAATGAGGATGGATACATCGAGGTGGATATGGCGGAAAGCAAATGTGAATTTCTGAAGGATTACATCATGAAGAGCCTTGAAGAGATCCGGCTGACAAAAGGCATTGTTACCGTGGGTAAAGAATACGGTGCGCGATTTGATTTCATCCTCAGGTAATGAGTCCCTCCCGGTTTCGGTTTCAATTTTTCCTTAATTTTGGCTTTGGATTCGTTTGAAAAAAGCCATCCAATGTCAGTAAAAAAGTTTTCGGTCAGGATCCCTGAACAGTACGAGCTATTTCTCCCGGAAGCAACTTCGGACAGGGAACTGCCTTTGTTCGTCCCCACGATCTCCGCCGGGTTTCCTTCTCCTGCGGAGGATTTCATTGACAGGAAGCTCGACCTGAATGAATACCTGATACGGAACCAGCCTGCCACATTCCTGGTAAGGGTGCAGGGCACCTCCATGGAAAACGCGGGCATTCTCGATGGCGATATCCTGGTGGTCGACCGTTCGGTGGAACCCTCCAGCGGCAAGATCGTCATCGGGGTGATCAATGGTGAATTCACGGTGAAACGGATCGAGATACGAACAGGAAAATTATTCCTTCTGCCTGAGAATGATTCCTTCAAACCCATGGAGATCACTCCTGATATGGACTTCAAGATCTGGGGCATCGTCACGTTTGCCATACACAAACTCTAATAACCATAAATAACGCTCGGCGCCTTAAGACGCCGAGAAAATAACCATAAATACCGACTTGATAACCATGCCTCATACCTACGACTACCCCCGCCCTGCCGTAACCGTCGACGCTGTCATCTTTAAAAAGGAGGATGACCGGCTCTGGATTCTTCTGATACAGCGGGATCGTTATCCCTTTGAGGGCATGTGGGCGCTCCCGGGCGGATTTGTCGAAATGGATGAAACGCTCGAAGAATCTGTCGCGCGCGAGGTTGAGGAAGAGACGGGGCTGAAGGGGCTACTGTTCGTACAGCTGTACACATTCGGCGATCCGGGTCGGGATCCCCGCGGCCGTACCGTAACAGTGGTTTACTTCGCCATGGCCCATGCCGATGCTCAAGTAACAGCTGGCGACGACGCCCGGCACGCATGCTGGTTTGAGGCCGGTAAACTACCGGACCTTGCCTTTGATCACGCAGGGATCCTCCAAAAAGCATTCGAACGGTACGCGGCCGGATGCCTGGATTCACCCGTTCATCCAACGACGTGGCCATGATCGTCATTGATGATAAATTGGTCTCCGATGACCTGGCGCGGCTGCGGTTTGCGTGTGACCTGGGCTGTTGCCACGGGGCGTGCTGTGTGGAAGGGGATGCCGGTGCACCACTGGAAACGGAGGAGATTTCCCTTCTCGAAGAGCATATCCGGGAGATTATACCTTTCATGACCGAAAGGGGAGTACAGGTCATCGAAGAACACGGCGTTTTTGACTACGACGCTAAAGGGGACTTCGTAACTCCGCTTGTCCACGGAAAAGAGTGTGCTTTTGCCTATTTTAAAGGACATACTGCCCGCTGCAGCATCGAAAAAACATTTGACGAAAAACATATCCCCTTTCGCAAGCCAGTTTCATGCCATCTTTACCCGGTTCGGATCACGAAATATAAAATGTATGAGGCGGTGAATTACCACCGGTGGTATATTTGCGAAAAAGCGCTGGGCCGTGGCAAGACGGAAGGGATATACCTCTATCAATTCCTGAAGGAGGCGCTGATCAGGAAATACGGGGAACCGTGGTATAAAGAATTATGCCGTCAGATCATCAGGTAGCTTCCGGGGCTGCCCCGAGTGCGGCAAGCTCTTTGTCAATGAAAAAGATCCCGCCCTTGTTATCCCCGGCAAGATTCATTTTGTCAAGGATCCCGTTCACCAGGCTCTCCTCCTCGATCTGTTCCATGATGTACCACTGCAGGAACTGTCCTGTCGTAAAGTCCTTTTCCCGGGTGGTCAGGTCATACAGGGCATTGATACTTGCAGTCACATGGAGCTCATGTTTCAGCACCTGATCAAAGACATCCTTCAGCGATTTGTACTGATTTCCAGGGTCTGCCAGCGGCTTGAGCAATGCGTGACCGCCACGGTCGTTCACATAATGGATGAGTTTGAGCTGATGCATCCGTTCCTCGTCGGAATGCTTATATAAAAACTGGGCGGCTCCGGGGAAACCATTGCTCTCGCACCAGGATGCCATGGCCATGTACACGCGGGAGGATTCTTCCTCCAGCTGGATCTGCTCAATCAGAGCATCTTCTACTTTCTTTTTCAGCATATCGTGAATTTTAGGATTTTCTCATTATATTAACAACGAATCCGGTCTTATTGTTCAAAAGGAATCGGGAATATTATCCCTTCAATGCCTCGGCTCCGGTTACGATCTCCAGCAGCTCTTTGGTGATGGCAGCCTGGCGCGCTTTGTTATAGGATAGTTTCAGGTCCTTGAGCAGCTCGGAGGCGTTGTCAGTTGCCTGGTGCATGGCTGTCATGCGTGCTCCCATCTCAGAGGCATAGGAGTCAAGGAGATCCTTGAAGAATTGTATCTTCAGCGACCGGGGGATCAATTCGGTAACGATCCTGTGCTGATCCGGCTCAAAGATATAATCTGTCTGGAATTTGGATGCCTTGTCGCTCTCCAGGGGCGGTACGGGAAGGAACTGCTCAACGATCAGCCGCTGGACGGCGGCACTGCGGAACTGGTTATAAACAACGTCCACACGGTCGTATTCCCCGCCGGCATACCGGTCCATAAGGCTTTGGGCGATGACGGATACGGCGTCGAAGGTCATGGAATTATAGATATCATCATGGTTTGCGAGGACCTGATAATGATTTTTCCTGAAATAATCGGTGGCTTTCTTTCCGATGGTGACCAGGCTTACGCGGCCGGTTTCCAGCTGGGATGGATAAGTGCTCTGGATATGTTTCACGGCCGTGCGGATCATATTGGAGTTGAAGGCGCCGCAAAGGCCCCTGTTCGAGGTCATGACAACGACCACTACGTTCCTGACCTCCCTGGCAGAGGAATAGATGCTCTCACTGGAACCTTCCAGGCTGGCTGAAAGATTCTGCAGGATCTCATGGAGCTTTTTGGCATAGGGCCGCAGCTGAAGGATGGCATTTTGCCCTCTGCGCAACTTAGAGGCAGCCACCATCTTCATGGCGCTGGTGATCTGTTGAGTCGACTGAACGGAAGCGATCCGGATACGTACCTCTTTCAGGTTGGGCATAACGAGGCAGTGTTATTCGTTTGGTATATATTTTTTTGCGATATCGGTTGCCGTCTTCTCCAGCAGCCGGGTGATATCGTCGGTCAGGTTGCCCTGTTTGAGGGAGTCCATTTCCTCCTTGTGGTTCAGGTGGAGATAATGAAGGAATTCCGTTTCAAAATCCCTCGCCTTTGCCACCGGGATATCCATCAGCAGTCCCCGTGTGCCGCAAAAGATAATGGCGATTTGTTCGTCCACGCCCATCGGGCAGTATTGATCCTGCTTGAGGATCTCCACGTTACGTGATCCCTTTTCAAGGACGGCCTTGGTGGCCGGGTCGAGCTCGGAGCCGAATTTTGAGAACGCTTCCAGTTCGCGGTACTGTGCCTGGTCGAGTTTAAGGGTTCCGGCGACTTTTTTCATGGCTTTGATCTGTGCCTTGCCTCCTACCCTTGAGACAGAGATCCCGACGTTGATGGCTGGTCTGATGCCGGCATTGAACAGGTTGGTTTCGAGGAAGATCTGTCCGTCGGTGATGGAGATCACGTTGGTGGGGATATAGGCAGAGATGTCGCCCGCCTGTGTTTCGATCATCGGCAGGGCGGTGAGTGAACCTCCGCCTTTGACCAGATGGCGTATGGAATCAGGTAGATCGTTCATTTTAGCTGCAATGACGTCAGAGGATATGATCCGGGCTGCTCTTTCCAGGAGCCGTGAGTGCAGGTAAAAGATATCCCCGGGATAGGCTTCGCGGCCGGGGGGGCGGCGCAGCAGAAGAGAAACCTCGCGGTAGGCGACGGCCTGCTTGGAAAGATCATCGTAGATGACCACGGCCGATCTGCCTGTATCCCGCAT
Source organism: Bacteroidales bacterium (assembly GCA_028716265.1). Lineage (GTDB taxonomy): Bacteria > Bacteroidota > Bacteroidia > Bacteroidales > JAGONC01 > JAGONC01. The sequence goes on from JAQUQD010000008.1 coordinate 53,851, forward strand.
GAATTCGCCGATCGCAGCGCCGGCAAAGGGGGCATAGAACTGCATGGCTGCCGGATCGGAGGCGGTGGCGGAAATCACCACCGTGTACGGCATGGCACCTTTGTCTTCGAGGATCTTCACGATGTTTGCCACAGAGGATCCCTTTTGTCCAACGGCCACATAAATGCAAAAAACAGGTTTCCCCTTTTCATAATTGTCCCGCTGGTTGATGATCGTGTCGATAGCAATGGCCGTTTTCCCGGTTTGCCGGTCACCAATGATCAGCTCCCGCTGACCTCTGCCAATAGGGATCATGGCGTCGATCGGTTTGAGCCCTGTCTGCAGGGGCTCATTCACAGGCTGACGGTAGATCACACCGGGTGCTTTGCGCTCCAGGGGCATTTCATACAGATCACCCTTGATCTCCCCTTTGCCGTCGATGGGCTCCCCGAGTGTATTGATCACCCTCCCCAGCAGGCCTGGCCCGACACGAATGGAGGCGATGCGGCGCGTTCTTTTCACCACATCTCCTTCTGAAATGTCTTGTGCATCACCCAGCAACACAGCTCCAACATTGTCTTCCTCCAGGTTCAGGACGATCCCCTTCAACCCGTTCTTTTCAAACTCGATCAGTTCGCCCGACTGTACATTGGACAGCCCATAAATGCGTGCAATGCCGTCACCCACTTCGAGAACCGTACCCACTTCTTCCAGCTGACTCTCGTCCTTGTAGCCTGCAAGCTGCTGGCGTAAAATTGCTGTAACTTCAGCAGGTTTGATTTCTGCCATAGTCTGTTTTATTGTTAAAATTCCCTGATATAAATATTATCTTCAAATTCCCTCTTTAACATCATCAGCTTTCGCTGAATGCTGGTATCATACTGCTGGTCATCCACATGAATGACGAAACCGCCGATCAACCCGGGATCAATCTCTTCAGCCAGATGGATGTGAGCGCCTGTTTTTTTCTCCAGCATCGCAATGATCTTCCTTCGGAGGCTCTCATCCAGAGGAACGGCCGTTTTAACGACGGCAGTCTTGATATTCTTCGTTTCGTTATATAATTCAGTGAAATAATGTGGAATCTCCTGAATAAAATTCTCACGGGATTTCCGTGTCATGATCTCCAGGTAAGTCATGGTTTCTCTGGCCAGATGATCTTTGAAGATCTCCCTGAGGATGGCAATTTTCTTATTATTATGGATGATGGGGCTGCGCAGGATGTTCCTGAAATCCCTGTTCTGCCTGCATACCTTCCCGATCAGCTCCATATCAGCGTTTACCCTGTCGAGGATCTTCTCGTCCACTGCATAATCAAACAGTGCCTTTGCGTACCGGTAAGCAATCTTTCGTTGTGTCATCGTAAGGAATGCTCTCGCGTTTCTACCTAATTGATCTCTACTTCATCGATCAGTTTGTTGATCAACTGTTTCTGTTTTTCAGTCCGGGAAAGTTCTTCGGTGAGCACCTTTTCCGCAATTTCGATCGAAAGCTGGGCCAGTTGATTCTTCAGGTCGGTGATGGCTGCCATCTTTTCAAAATGAATGCTCTCCTTTGCGCTTTCAATGATCCTGTTGTACTCCGTATTGGCCTCCGTCCGTGCTTTTTCGATGATCGACTCCTTGATGGCCTTTGCGTCCCGGAGCATCTTGTCTTTTTCGTCCTTGGCCTCTGCAAGTAATCTCAGGTGCTCCGATTTCAGCTCCTTCATCTCCTGCCGTGTCTTTTCAGCAGCCTGCAGTGCGTCTTCAATATGATCCTCCCTCTTCCTGAGCGCTTTCATGATCGGTTTCCAGGCGTATTTACCCAGAACGTACAAAAGAAGCAGAAAGGAGATGGTCATCCAGAAAATAAGTCCAATACCGGGAGTTATGAGTTCCATACCTGTATTTTTTGTAACCGTTTTTAATCTTGGAAACCCTGCATCCCGACCTACCGTCAGGATGCAGGGATCTGTTCGTCAGGTTTGTTTTTCAGATAAAAATGATCAGCAAACAAACCACAATAGCAAAGAAGGCGACTCCTTCAATCAGAGCTGCAGCCACGATCATGTTCGAGCGGATATCTCCGCCGGCTTCCGGCTGGCGCGCAATGGACTCCACTGCTCCGCGGCCGATCTGGCCAATGCCGATGCCTGCTCCGATAGCTGCCAGTCCTGCACCCAAACCAGCACCCATCTTGGCGATGGGGATCAGGTCGGCAGCAGCTTGCAATAAAATCGTTAATAGTGACATAACGTTGGTTTTAAATGATTAATACTTGTATACAATGTTGTTCATTGGATTCTGATTCATTGTCAATGATGTTCTTCCATGGCCATCCCGAAGTACAATGAAGAAAGCAGCGTGAACACATAGGCCTGGATAAAGGCGACCAGCAATTCGAGCAATCCCATGAATACGGCAAAAAGGATGGATACGATCGAAACGGAGTAGCCCAGGAAAATGTTCATGTTGCCAAAAATAAAGATCAGGCTGATAAAACCCAGCATGATGATGTGACCTGCCGTGATGTTGGCGAAGAGACGGATCATCAGGATAAAGGGCTTGGTGAAGACGCCCATCAGTTCCACCAGGGGCATGAGCGGTAGGGGAACTTTCAGCCACCAGGGAACGCCGGGGGTGTTGTAGATGTGTTTCCAGTAATTCTTATTCCCGATGAAGGTGGTGATGATAAAAGTAATGAGGGCCATGACCATCGTTACGGCAATATTTCCTGTTAGATTGGCGCCGCCGGGGAAAAAGGGGACAAGGCCAATCAGGTTGTTCAGGAAAATGAAAAAGAACAGCGTCAGCAGGTAAGGCAGGAACCGTTCGTAATGATGTTCACCGATCGAGGATCTGGCCATATCCCTCACAAACAGGATGACCGGCTCCAAAAGGGACTGAAGTCCCTTCGGTGAATGGCCTTCCCGTTTTTTGTAGGCCTTTGCGACTGAGATAAAAATGATGCAGATCAGGATGCAGCTGATGAACAGGGCCAGCACGTTCTTGGTGACCGACAGATCCAGCGGCAGTGGCGCATTGGGATCCGCTTCCATGCTGTCTCCGATGACCCTGACGATCTTGCCTTTGTTCTTTCCTTCCGTTTCCAGCTTGTATCCCTTGTAGGATGCGTGGCCGTGATGGAAACGGGAGGACATGAAAGCGTGCACTTTCCCCTCGTCAACCAGGATCACAGGAAGTGGAATGGAGACGTGCCTGGTGCGCGTGGAAAGGATGTGCCATTCGTGAGCATCCACGACATGGTCAATGATCATGGTTCCGGCGTTGAAGGATTCCTTCCCGCGGCCCGAACTGTGAGCAGCCTCTTCAGAATGCGCTTGCCTTTCGCCTGCAGCTAGAACAGGGGAAGGAGCAACGAACAGAATGGAGAGGATAACCAAAGGGAATGCTATGAAAAGCCCCTGCGTTTTTGAGAGCATCCTGCGAAAAATCATGGAATGAAGATATATTTTCTGGAAAACCAGTGCAAATTTATAACTTATGGCGAAATTATTACTTTTTTTAAATGAGTTTATAGCAGATAATACTTCATGAATTCATTACTTTGCACTCGTAGACCGGATCGCATTCAATGACAGCTACCAACGATGAGCACTACATGAAGGAAGCGCTGAAGGAGGCGCAAAAAGCCATGGAGATGGATGAAATTCCCATTGGTGCGGTGATCGTTTGGGGCGACAGGATCATTGCCCGGGCTCACAACCTTACCGAACGGCTGAACGATGTGACGGCGCATGCCGAGATGCAGGCTTTTACTGCCGCCGCCGACCATATTGGGTCAAAATATCTTCAGGAATGTACGCTCTATGTAACCATCGAACCCTGCGTCATGTGCGCCGGAGCAGCCTTCTGGACACAGATCGGGAAAGTGGTGTACGGCCCGAAGGATGAAAAAAGAGGCTACTCCCTCGTATCGCCCGGGCTGCTGCATCCTTCTACAGAGGTGATCGGTGGCGTCCTGGAAGAGGAATGCCGTTCCATGATGAAGAAATTTTTCCTGGGTAAACGATAAAAGACCTATTTCAGGAACATCCCGCTCAGGAACGCAATGACCAGGATCAGCAACAGCAGCAGGAAGATCCGGAGAAAGTACTGCCGCCCCGACTGAAAGACACTGGCCAGGGGTACATTCAGATAATACCTGTCATCTGGGCATGGGATGAAGATCCCCCTGACGATCATCCGCCGGAAGACCGGGGAATCACGAAGATCCATCTCCTCCAGCGTGCGGGCGCGGGCTTCATCTGTGGCTCCATGCCTCTGAAAGGCCTTTATGTATCGTTTTTGTTTGATCATCGTAACTGGAGGGATCACAGGGTATCGTTTCCACAGACAAATATACCACAAAAGACCGTCTAAAAATCATCATGCGGATAATATAACCGCCAATGTTCATACCTTTGAGGCTCCTACAGAAAGAAACAAATGCAGCATCTATGTATATGACCAGAATCCTTTTTCTTTTTTTGATCCTCCAGCTTCCCCTCCTCCTTTTTTCGGATCCCGTTGAGGACCAGATCAAAAAAGCAGGTGAGATGGCCGATTATCCTAACGCTGAATGGATCACCGTATTCGACAGCACCCGGGTCGATGTGCAGGAAAGCGGACTGAGCTATGTAACCATGCACCGGCTTTATAAAGTACTGAATTACAAAGGTGCACGAAACCTGAGTGTGGTGAAGATAGATTATGATCCACAGTCGGCTTACGTAGAGATCAGAAAAGTGACCGTGTTTAAGAAAGATGGATCCCGTATTGAGATTGATCCGGCCAGGGTGTTGGACTATCCTGCTCCTTCCCGGGCCATCTACTGGGGATCAAGGGAGAAGATGATTGAGATAGGAAGGCTAGACCCCGGCGATGCGGTGGAAGTCTGTCTTTTCAGGAAAGGATTTACCTATGCGCTGCTTCAGCAGGATGAGGATGAACGGTACATCCCTCCGATGAGGGGCCACTTTTACGATATTGTGGAATTCTGGAGCAGCCAGCCGGTCAGGCTGAAATGCTACCAGGTGATCATCCCGAAAGACAAGCACCTTCAGTATGAGTTCTATAACGGGGAGGTCCAGTCGTCGGTATGGCTCAGGGACGAAAAGATGCATTATACCTTCACAAAAAAGGAAATTCTTCCCTTGAAATCCGAGCCCGGAATGGTTGCCCTTTCAGATGTTGCCCCCAAATTACTGCTGTCGACCAGTCCCGACTGGAATGCCAAATCACTGTGGTTCTACGGAGTCAACGAGGATTATGGCAGTTTTGTCCCGACAGCCGAGATCAAAGCAAAAGTGGATGAAATCCTAGCAGAGGCCGGGACGGAGGCGGACTCGATCAGTCTGCTGACCCACTGGGTGGCCGATGAGATCCGGTATTCCGGAATATCCATGGGCGAGGGCGAGGGATTTACGCTGCACACCGGGGCGATGACCTTCACCGACCGATGCGGGGTGTGCAAGGACAAAGCCGGCATGCTGATCACTATGCTCCGTGCGGCGGGTTTTGAATCGTATCCTGCCATGACTATGGCCGGTTCCCGCATCGATTACATCCCTGCAGACCAGTTCAACCACTGTGTGACGGTGGTCAAACGATCCGATGGCAACTATGAACTGCTGGACCCTACCTGGGTGCCTTTTATCAGGGAGCTCTGGTCAAGCGCCGAGCAACAGCAGAACTACCTCATGGGTATCCCTGAAAGCGCCGACCTGGAAATAACTCCCCTGTCACCTCCGGAAAACCATTATATCCATATCAGGGGCACAGCGGAACTGGACCGGGAGGGCACCTACACCGGTTCCCTGATCCTCACAGCGGAAGGACAATCGGATGCCGCTGTCAGAGGGATGTTCACCCGTTCGTTCAGGTCCACCTGGAAATCAACGCTGGAGGCTGAAATTCAAAAGGTTGCACCAAAAGCCATCCTGCTTTCATGCGATTTCGGCGATCCCTATGACTATCTGTCAGGGCCTGTCACCATCAGGATATCCTATACGATCCCCGATCATGCATTGATTACGAAAAATGAGATCATCTTCAACCCATTTATTTCCTCAGGCCTGTTCAAAAGGATCATGCCCCACCTGTACTCGAACACTACGCTGGTAAAAAGGGAATATCCTTTCCGTGACCGGTGTTCCCGGTGGATCGAGATGGAGGAAATGATCACATTGCCTGCCGGTTACACTTCGGTTCAGCCTGTTTTTTCGAAGACCACCCCCGGTGGTCCAGCCTCGTTTGATGGTTCCATGGAGCAGACAGGCAACGTGCTCAGGATTACTGAAAAGGCGGTCTTTACGAAACGCATTTATGAACCCGGAGACTGGCCTGCCTACCGTGAGGCGGTCAAAGCACAGAATGAGTTTGCGGAAAGGATGGTGATAATGAAATATCGGTAGGGGGAAGATTATGGCCGTATGTAGTCATTCGTGGTTATTCATAGTTATTCGTGGGTATTTATAGTGATTGGTGGTTATTAATGGTTATTTATGGTCATTCGTGGTCATCTGTTGTGATTTATGGTTATTTGTTGTTATTTATTGTTAAAGTAAAATATTCGATATGAGGTGGTTCGTTGGTATCGTAGTATTCACAGTGGGCGTTGTTCTTTTCGGCTCTGGCTTATCGGCCCAGGAGTCCGGGCCGGACGCTGAATTTATAAAACTTTTCAAAGAGTATCGCCTGAACGAGGATGGCAGCCAGGAGACCCGTGTTATCAAAGAGCTGAGGATCCTTACGCATTTTGCTTTTCACTCCCTGTATGGTGAGACATTTGTTGTATACAATCCTCGTTATCAAAAACTTACTATTCATGAAGCCTATACGGTCATGGCTGACAGTAAGAAGGTCACGGCGCCTTCCAATGCCTTTAACGAGGTGCTGCCAAGGTTTGCCAGCAATTTTGCCGGGGCTGGTCATCTCAGGGAGATGGTGATCACGCATACGGGGCTCGAGGTCGGTACCGTCATTCACCTGGATTATACCATCACGACTGCCCCCGGTTTTTATCCGGCGCTCATGGCCAAAGAAGTACTGTCCACCTCCGCCCCGGTGGATTCGCAGATCATTGAGGTGAACATCCCTGCTTCCGCTGAGCTGCATCATAAAATGCTTCACCTGCGCACAGGACCGGATATTTTTCAGGAGAATGGTAGAACGCGGTACGTATGGAGCTTTTCAAATTTACCGGCCCGCCGCGCTGAGCCTTTTCAGCCCCAGGATGTCGCATACCTTCCCACACTGATGTTTTCGACAGGCAGGGACTTCAGGGAGATCTTCTCCGGGTGGACATCGCAGGAGGCTTTTCAATGGAATACCAGCGGTGATATGAAAGAAAGGGTGTCGCAAATCACAAGTCAGCAGGCCGATCCCCTCAAACAGGCCCTTGACATCCGGAAGCTGGTTGCCGACGAGTTCAATTTGTTTGACGTGCCCCTGGAGATGCTGGGATACAGGGTAAGAACCGCTGAAGAGACATGGTCAGGCAACGGGGGGACAGAAGCAGAAAAGAGCGTATTGCTGTGTACCCTGCTGAAAGAAGCAGGGATTCA